>JBFWYJ010000359.1:0-3783 GCA_050186555.1 Bacteroidia bacterium | reverse complement strand
AAATTATGGCAATTTCTGAGAGATTGCATGATTTGGGATATAAGCAAGTTTTTGACGGAAAGCACTTCGAATTGCAGTTGAATTACTTTATTCCAAGTCAAAATTAAACAAGCTGATTAGCAGTGTTTTATCTATATAATTAATTATCAATTAATTACTTTCCTCTTAATCGCAACGCTTACTAACTTTCATTCGTTAAAAGAATCTTATACAAACAAGTTTATTGCAATAAAAAAAGTTATATTTGCTTGTAATATAATGCATTAGATTGGCTTATTTAACCTTGAATACATGAAAAAATTTTTACTTTATACTTTAACCTTTCTGGTTTTTTCCGCAAGTGTTTATTCTCAAGCTGTAAAAACCAGAAATTGGCGAAAAGCCGAGCGGGATTCTTTCGAAAATGCTTTTCTGTTATTTGAAGATAAAAAGTATGATATCGCCTTACCTATTTATGAGCAAGCCAATATCAATCACCCAAACGAGCCTTTTATCGAATACATGTACGGAAAAACGGCATTGTATAGAGGCGACAAACACAAAGACGCATTAAATTACCTTCAAAAGGCATACGATAACAATAAGCGAATCCATAACATCGACCTTGATTTAGCCAAAGCGCATCATCTCAACTATAATTTTGATCAGGCTCTCGAGTTAATTGAACATTATTTATCACTTAAGAAGCTTGACCCTGCTGATGTAGAAGACGCTCAACTACTTAAGGTTTATGTAAATAATGCCAAAGCGCTTAACGAGAAGAAAAGCGGTGCTAAAATATTCAATATGGGTGATTCTATTAACTCAGCTGCTGATGAATATGTACCAATTATAACAGCTGATGAATCCATTATGGTTTTTACCTATGCCGGACCGAAAAGTAAAGGTGGAAGAGTGAATGCTTTTTTAGAGCAAACCGACATGGGAATATATATGGAAGATGCTTACGTGGCCTTTAAACAAAATGATACTTTTCTTAGTCCCAGACCGATTGAAAGTTTGAACACTAATTCTCATGATGCACCAATATCCTTAAGTCCTGAAGGACATACCTTATACATGTTCAGAGATAATGGTGACGATCATGGTGATATTTATGAAAGTCCTTTTATCAATGAAGATTTTGGTTTTCCTGTAAAAATTAAAGGTGATGTTAACAGTTTTTCATGGGACGGACATTGTTCTGTAACATCTGATGGGCAAACGATGTATTTCTCCAGTGAAAGACCCGGTGGTTTTGGGGGGAAAGATTTATGGAAGGCAACCTTAATGCCTGATTCTACCTGGGGAAACATTGTCAATTTAGGTGATTCAATCAACACAAAATACGATGAGGATGCGCCATTCATTCATCCGGATGGTTTAACCTTATTCTGGTCGTCAAAGTGTACAAAGAGTTCCGGCGGTTACGATATTTTCATGTCAACGATGGAACAAGATTCCACGTTTAAAGTGGTTGAAAATATTGGCTACCCAATCAACACACCGGATGATGACATCTATTTTGTTGTTTCTGCGAGTGGAAAGCACGGTTATTACAGCAGCGCCAGAGACGGTGGGAAAGGCTTGAAGGACATTTACATGATTGAAACAGATTTCCCGGAGCATAAATTGAAAGCTTATTTAGTTAAAGGAAATGTTACTTCAGAAGGAAAACCAATTGAAGCAGACTTTAAAATTACAACGCAAAAAGGAGATTCAATTGCTATAGTTAAGCAGGCAAAAACCAATCCGTTTAATGGAAAGCACATGACTGTTTTGCCCGGCAACAAAACATATACCATCACGTTTGATTACTTGAGCTTTCCGACACAAACATTCACTTTAGATGCGAGCAACAGACAAGGCTATACAGAAAAACTGTTGAACATAAAATTTGATACAGCAAAAGATACAGTTCCTGCAAAAGATTCTGTAGAGGTGGATACCTTTAAAACGTCCAATCCAAAATTAGCCAACATAAAGAAATTCTCGGAAAGATATGGTAATGTTAGTGCGGAGGGATTGGAGTTTAAAGTACAGGTAGCGGCTTACAAGTATCCTAAAAATTACGAATACAAACATTTAAAAGGTTTGGGTAAAATAGATAGGACTTATGTAAAAGACAAAATAACATTAATCACGATTGGCGGTTCATTTAAAACGCTTCGTGAAGCCTGGGATTTAAATAAAAAATGTGTGAACGCCGGACAGGACGATGCATTCGTTACGGCATTCTATAAAGGTAAACGTATATACCTTGAAGAATTGGAGAAGTTAGGCATCTTCAAAACAGAGGCTGCTAAATAATTAATTATTCAAATCAAAAAACCCCAAGAGCAGTCTTGGGGTTTTTTGTTTAAAGTTTGTAACGTAAGCCGGCAGTCTGCTGAGGTTTGTTATGTGTGCGTTTGGTTCCATAACACTTATCAATGAAGCCAACCGAATTTCTTGTGTAATTTGAAATAACTAATAATAATTTATGTAAATTTAAATACCCGCCACACCGTGGCGCCAATGCATGCTAATTTGCTTGTATTTGTGAACAAGCGTGGCGGGTATAAGCTAGTTACCAGCAAGCCTAAAAGGAGAGAATTTATATGAGAACAACAATACAAGACGGAGCATTTGCCTTATTAGGTGAGACAACAGAAATACTTAATGACAAGGGAGTCGAATACATTATAGTTGGAGGATGGTCGCCATTTTTATTGAATGCGAACCCTTTTCCACATCCTGGCACTAAGGACGTAGATATTCTTTTCAAATCCGGAACACAAGAAGGAGAACTAAAATCTCTAATTGAATCCTTTATTACTAAAGGATTTATTCAAAGCGCAAAACATCCCTTTCAGCTTCTAAAAGAAATTGAAATCAATGGACTAAAATTTATGTTTAATATTGATTTGCTGCATCCAGACAATCAAGAAAAAGACCCTCAAATGTTCGTTGACCATATAGATTTTCCTGTTAAAGAATCACACACAATGCGAGTTGATTACAAAGGGAAAACCATTATTTTACCAAAATCTGATTTTTTCTTTAACGACTTTATTACAACGCATAAACATGAATTTGAATTAACAGATGGAAGAAAAAAAATAATAGAATTTAATTTGTTGAACGAAGCAGGTTTAATTTTGTCAAAAACCAAAAGTGTATTCAATGAAAAAAGGACAAGAGATGCTTATGATATTTTTCTTGCAATAAAACAGAATAGAAATTATGAAGCCACAATAGGACAACTTTTAAATATTTCAAATGAACATAAAGAAATATTTTCAGCGATTGAAAAAATGTATACGCCCAAAAGACTAAAAGTTCTTGATAACAATATTTATGAATGGTTAAGTTCGGTTGAAGTTAGTGAAGGTGAACGAGAAACGGAGAATACATTTATTAAATTCTTTAAAGACCTTAATATTGAAATTGGTCAAGATAATGTAGAAGAAAAAGGTTCAAACTAAATTTTAAAATTAAAAGAGAATGCCAATTCCAAATTTTGATCATAATAACGTTTTACCACCACATTTGGGAAATCCTACGGACAGGACTCATTTATCACCCTATCCTTGTTCAATTTTGGAATTATGTCACCGCTTCTCAACATCAAGTAATCGCGTTCAAATTCTCAAAAATTATATACTCTTTAGACAAAGAATGAATGCACTTGGAATCATTTATGGTTTTCAGTGGCTAGACGGAAGTTTTTTGGAGAATATTGAATTTTCAGAAGGAAGACCTCCACGTGACCTAGATGTAGTTACCTTTTTTGGTGGGTTGTCGATATCTGATCAAACTAAC
>JBFWYJ010000358.1:0-3787 GCA_050186555.1 Bacteroidia bacterium | reverse complement strand
CAACCCCCGTTGGTGAAGAAGGTGGTTTTGCACCTGAATTTAAAAATAATGAAGATGCGATTAAAGCTGTATTATCTGCAATTGAAAAGGCAGGATATAAACCGGGTGAAGATATTTATATAGCATTAGATGCAGCCAGTTCTGAGTTTTATCTTGGAGAAGAGGGTGTTTATCACTTTAAGAAATCTACAGGAGATAAATTAAGTAAAGAAGATATGGTTAACTATTGGGCAGACTGGTGCAAGAAATACCCTATTCTATCAATTGAAGATGGTTGTGCAGAAGAAGATTGGGATGGATGGAAATTATTAACAGATAAAATTGGTGATAAAGTACAATTAGTGGGTGATGATTTGTTCGTGACAAACGTAGAGTTTCTTTCGAAAGGAATTGATATGGGTGTTGCAAATTCAATCCTGGTAAAGGTAAACCAGATTGGTACATTAACGGAAACTGTAAATGCTGTACAATTAGCTCATAACAACAAATATACTTCAGTAATGAGTCACAGAAGCGGTGAAACTGAAGATACAACAATTGCAGATTTAGCAGTAGCCTTGAATTGCGGGCAAATTAAAACCGGTAGTGCCAGTAGAAGTGACAGGATTGCCAAATACAATCAATTACTAAGAATAGAAGAACAATTAGGTAACTCGGCGCGTTATATAGGAAGAGATTTTAAATTTCTTAAATAATAGAACAAAAATTAGCTTTATTGAATAACGCTTTTTAAATTTACAAAGAACAAAAAATTTGCAATGGATAAGCTGAAAGAAAAGTTTAAAGTCAAGTCGGAAGCGCTTGCAGCGGAGATTAAAGACATTATCAAGAATCATGGTTCATTAAAAATCGGAGAAATTACTGTTGCCCAGGTTTACCAGGGAATGCGTGGTATGATTGGAATGGTAACCGAAACATCACGATTAGACCCGGAGGAAGGAATCCGTTTCAGAGGATATTCTATTCCGGAACTAAGACAGCAATTACCTAAGGCACCGGGTGGTTCAGAGCCATTACCTGAAGGAATATTTTATTTGATGTTAGTTGGAGAAATGCCAACTGAAGAGGATGTAAAATATATTAGTAATGAGTGGATGAAACGCAGCAACGTTCCTAAACATGTTTTTGATGTTTTAGAAAAACTGCCTGTTGATACGCATCCTATGACACAATTTGTAGTAGGTATCATGGCCATGCAAACTGAAAGCGAGTTTGCAAAAGCTTATGCAAAAGGTATCAGTAAAAAAGAATATTGGGATTATGCCTATGAGGATTCAATGAATCTGATTGCAAGATTACCTAGAATTGCAGCTTATATCTATAGAAGAAAATATAAAAACGGAGCACATATTGAACCTAATTCAAAACTAGATTGGGCAGCCAATTTTGCTCACATGTTAGGGTTTGAAGGAATTGATATGCAACGTTTGATGCGTTTGTATTTAACCATTCACGTTGATCATGAAGGCGGTAACGTTTCAGCTCATACAACTCATTTAGTTGGCTCTGCATTAAGCGACCCATATTTAGCATTTGCTGCAGGAATGAATGGTTTGGCTGGACCTTTACACGGTTTAGCGAATCAAGAGGTTTTAGGCTGGATAATGGAATTAAAAGAATCTTTAGGCGGAGGGTTGCCAACTAAAGAGCAAATTGCAGATTACCTAAAAAAGACATTAGCAGAAGGCAAAGTAGTTCCCGGATACGGACACGCCGTATTGAGAAAAACAGACCCAAGATTTACAGCACAGCAAGATTTTTATAAGTCATATATCAAGCATGATGATATCTGTGAAATCGTACAGATGATTTATGAAGTAGCACCTCCAATATTGGAAGCTACGGGAAAAATTAAGAATCCATGGCCAAACGTAGATGCTCATTCAGGAGCATTGTTGGTGCATTATGGCATGCATGAGCACGATTTCTATACTGTGTTGTTTGGTGTGAGTAGAGCTCTAGGCGTATTGGCAGGTTTAATTTGGGACAGAGCAACAGGATCGCCAATTGAGAGACCAGGTTCTGTAACTACTGAAAATATCAAGGAAAAAATCAAAGCAGCTCAAGCAGCGCAAGCAT
This sequence comes from Bacteroidia bacterium, assembly GCA_050186555.1. Taxonomy (GTDB): domain Bacteria; phylum Bacteroidota; class Bacteroidia; order B-17B0; family Aurantibacillaceae; genus Aurantibacillus. The sequence goes on along the minus strand of JBFWYJ010000358.1, from coordinate 1,708 downwards.
AATTATTAATTACTCATTAAGCCCCGAAATTCGGGGCTTTTTTATTATGGAAAATTCAACTGGGTTAGTATTATCTGGAGGTGCTGCGAGAGGATTCGCACATATTGGGGTACTCAAGGCAATCGAAGAAAAAGGAATTGAAATTACCCATATCTCAGGAACGAGTGCCGGAGCGATCATCGGTGCCTTGTATGCAAGTGGATTAAATTCAATACAAATCAAAGAAGCGCTTAATGAAGTTGATTTTTTTGAGTTCAAATCCTTATCACCAAGTAAATCCGGATTATTTAAAACAGATAGTATCAGAAGATTAATTAAAGAGTTCGTTACACATGATTCTTTTGAAAAGTTAAAGCGAAAGTTAGTTATTGCAGCTACAAACATGAATAGTGGCAACGTGACTTATTTCACAGCAGGCAGTTTATCTGATAAAGTAGCTGCTTCTTCAGCAATTCCCGGAATCTTTAAACCAGTAGAAATTAATGGTGAATATTTCAACGATGGTGCAATAACAGATAATTTGCCTGTAATTCCAATCAAGCAAAAATGTAATAGATTGATTGCCGTAGACGTGAATAAAATTGAGCCCGTTGAGGGACAATTATCATTCACAGAAATAATTGATAGAAGCATTCATATTAGCGCCAATGAGCAATTAATTTCAAAATTTGAACTAATAGACATCTTTATTCGCCCAACCGAAATGTTTAAACACTCCCCATTGAGCACTAAAAATATTGATTATTATATAGAACGTGGCTATTTGGAAGCTAATAAACTCTTATAGCGATCTTCTACAAACAAAAAAACCCGCAAATTTGCGGGTTTTTTTATATTGATTACAAACTTTAATTAGTCAGCAACGTGGCCAGCAAAATTAAAATCTGCAGCATTTCTGAATTCGTTGTTGAACAAACCATTTTGGTTAGTACTGTTATTTCCATAAACACCAGACTTACCAGGTTTAGCAGGATTAACGATGATATTGTTTACAACAATATGCGTATCACGAGTAGCGATATAATCAGCAACCCAGATATTACCATTTTGAGTGAAGCCAGTTGTTCCGTTTGCAACAGTCGCAAAATTAGAGAAAGTATAACGACCGTTAGCATCAGTTGTAGTTGTATATGTTTTATTAGCCAAAGTATAAGGATCTTTGTTTAATGACATATAAACTGTGATACCAGCAGGAACCGGCATAATAGTTGAACCGTAAACAGGAGCTGTTGTAGCATCAGGAGCAGTAGATAATACTAAACTCATACCAATAGTACCTGTAACTGAAGCTGTTCCAATATCAACATTACCAGGATTTCCGTTAGTAATTGATGGGCTACCGAAGTTATAGCTAGTTTCATAAGTTTGTCCCATTACTAAACCACCCCAACTGTCAGTATCTCCCCAATAGTAACCACTTAAACCTGGTTTTGTATTACCACTTACAATTGTATCTTGAGTTCCAGTAAATCCAACGAAAGTATACCATGCTGTTACACCTTGTGAGTTAGATTTAAAGTTAACTGAATAGTATCCATTAGCATCTGTAGTTGCGTTGTAGATATCTGCACCTAAATTGCTGTTTCCATTAGGATACAATCCTCCACCGCCACCACGGTTTACTTTAACTTGAACATTAACTCCTGCTGCTGGAACTTGAGTAGTTGTCCATCCATTATTATTAGAATTACGAATAATTACGAGATCG
>JBFWYJ010000357.1:0-3814 GCA_050186555.1 Bacteroidia bacterium | reverse complement strand
GTTTTTAAGAACTCAGCTATTTTTCTGCCATTAAAACAGTGTCTTTCCATTCTTAAATGAAGAGTTTTAATTCCTCTCATCACTAAAAACGAATCCATTGGTCCGGGTGTTGCCCCGCAGCTGTTTTGTATAAATGCTAACTTTTCATGAAGGTCTTTATCATTTGTAACTAATGCACCCATTACTACATCGCTATGTCCTCCCAGATATTTGGTAACACTATGCATTACAATATCTGCCCCTAACTGCAAAGGATTCTGTAAATACGGAGATGCGAAGGTATTATCAACTGCTAAAACCAATTTGTTTTCTTTCGCAATTTTAGCACAAGCTTCAATGTCTATGATTTGCATAGTTGGGTTCGTCGGTGTCTCAACCCAAATTAGTTTAGTATTTGCATTAATGTATTTGCTGATATTTGAAGCATCTGTCATGTTGATGAAATGAAACTTTATACCATAGTTAGCAAATATCTTGGTAAACATTCTATAGCTTCCGCCGTATAAATCATCTCCTGTCACAACTTCATCACCCGGTTTTAAAAGCTTTATAACAGCGTCCATACTGCCCATTCCGCTACTAAAACATAGACAATACGTCCCATTTTCTAATGCAGCAATGTTTTTCTGCAAAGCCTCTCGTGTTGGATTTTTACCTCTGGCATAAGAGTATCCTTTGTTGGTTCCTGGAGACTCTTGAACATAAGTGCTTGTTTGAAAAATAGGTGTCATAATAGCACCGGTAGATGGATCTGGATCTGCACCGGCATGAATTGCTTTAGTACCAAATCCGTATTTAGATGAATCGCTCATAAAATCAAATTTAAAAAGCAAAAGTAATATTATTTTTTTGGAGTAGCCTTAAATGAGCCTAGCCATTTTACGGCATCTTCCTCTGTTGAAAAGAAACGTGTTGGTTTCTTTGGCTTTAAAAATTTGATAAAAAAATTTGCCATTAATTTTCCGCCGGTAGAAGGTGAAATGAATGCAATTGCTAAGCACTTATTCATTACTTCGTCACTATTGCTAAACTCCCGGGCTTCTTTTTCTACACTGGTAAAATCTCCTCCGCTAAGTAAAATAGGTGCTTGCGACCAGGGTGAATTATTGTGTGTTGCATAAAACACTTCTTTCGTTTCATTCAAATTAAGCAGTCTGTCAATATAATTAACATGAATTATTCCGTCTTTTCTGTAAATAATGGTAGCAAAGGGTGTTTCAATAGTAAAGGGCAGTGTTTTTTTCATTTGAGTTCTAAATATAGTAAACAGATGGCAAAAAAAAAAGACCGAAGTTATTCGGTCTTTTTATGTTAATTAATTATTACTAAGGTTGATTTTTTTCTTTGAATTTTTGTACTTGCGAACGCAGCGCTTCACAAGCCTGGTATGTTGCCTCCTCAAAGGAAGCACATTGTTTTTTTGCAAAGAACTCTTGACCTTTTCCATTGATTTTTATTTCAGCAACCTTATTTTCAGAATTACTGTTCTTATCAAGACGTAAAATAATTTCTGAATTCATAATTCCGTTGTAGTATGTTCCAAGTTTTTCAACTTTATCATTGATAAAATCTAATAATTTCTTGTCTGCATCGAAATGTACTGATTGAATGTTGATTTCCATTTTTTACCTCCTTGTTTTTATTTGTTAGTTAATTATTTGCCCGATCTGGGATGGGCTTGTGAGTGAACCTTCTTTAATTTGTCTATTGTGTTGTGCGTATAAATCTGAGTTGCTGATAAGTTGGCATGCCCAAGTAGTTCTTTGACCGCATTGATATCTGCACCATTATTTAGCAAATGTGTAGCAAATGTGTGTCGCAAAACATGGGGACTCCTTTTTTTTAATGTGGTAACCATAGAAAGATAGTGTTTTACGGTATTGTACAAGTGAGATTTAGAAATTGGCTTATTTCTCTCCGATACGAAGAGTGCAGAACAATCTAACCCCCTTTCTTCTTTTACGTTGAGAAATGTTTCCAGGTTGCGTTTTAAATCATTGTTTATTGGAACAATTCTCTCTTTATTTCTTTTTCCTAGAACTTTAATTTCCTGGCGACTCAAATCAACATCATTATTTTGTAAGCCCATTAATTCTGCTCGCCGGATTCCGGTTAAATATAAGAGTGAAAGAATCAGTCTGGATTGCGTTTCTATAAAACTATCTCCAAATACAAATTCGTCTAGCAAGACATTCATGTTTGTTTCCTCAATAAAAACCGGAAGTCGTTTTTGCTTCTTTGGTCCTTGTACTTTAGAAACGGTATTGATGGTAATTAATTGTTGTTGTTTAAGGAATTTAAACAAGGATTTAATTGCAGATAATTTTCGGTTAACAGAAATCGGGCTGTATCCCGAATTCATTAATTCTCCAACAAATCCACGTATATGATTGTGGTTTATTGTCTGAATGTTCGTTGAGCCGATTTCGCTCTCTAAAAATGCCTGTAATTGCTTTAAATCGTTATCATAGGAAATGATGGTATGTGGGCTTACCTTTTTTACAGTTTTTAAGTAATTCAGGTATTTTTCTATGCAAACACTAATATCCATCAAATAAAAAATCCTAAACCGAATTTAATAAATTCAATTTAGGATTACAATTAATTTATCTGATTAAAGACCTATTTTTCGATAAGTCCTTCTTGCAATTTTTGCTTGTAAACAGCTTTGATAACTTCTTCTCTTCTGCGAATAGACGGTTTAGTGAAATTCTTACGGTTACGTAATTCTTTAACAACACCGGTTTTCTCAAACTTCTTCTTATACTTTTTTAAAGCTTTTTCAATAGTATAGCCTTCTTTTATTTGTACAATTAACATATTGTCTTTTGTTTTAACTTGTTACAGGGGTGCAAATATAGCAAATTTTCAATTATTACTCCAAATTTATTTTTGACTCTTACCGAAGATTTCGACCAGTTTATTTACCACGAAATCAATCTCGTCGGCTGTATTATACTTACAAAAACTGAATCTAACTGATGGGCGCTTCATATCTGCTCCAATCCCCATTAATACGTGGCTTCCTTGATTACTTCCGCTTGTACAGGCAGAGCCCCCGCTGGCGCAAATTCCTGCTATGTCGAGGTTAAATAAGAGCATTTCAGCATCTGGGTGAGGAGGGAAGCTGCAATTCAGAACCGTGTAAAGTGAATTTTCAGAGCCGGTTTCTCCATTAAACTTCATATCAGGGAAGCATTTCTGCAAAGATTCAATCATTCTGGTCTTGAGCGATTGGATATGTTGACGGTGCTCTTCCATGTGAGAGTAACATATTTCCATGGCCTTAGAAAGGCCAACAATTCCTGTTAAATTCTCAGTTCCACCGCGCATGTTTCTTTCCTGAGAACCGCCATGAATAAAAGGTGTTATCTTGCTGTCGTTGCTTATATAGATAAAGCCAACGCCTTTAGGGCCATGAAATTTATGGGCCCCACAGCTAATGAAGTTAATATTCCATTCTTTAAGTTTCAGTGGCAAGTGTCCAACTGTTTGAACAGTATCCGTATGGAAAAAAGCGCCGTGTTGTTTGCATAATGTGCCTACCTTTTCAAGAGGTAATAGTGTTCCAATTTCATTATTGGCGTGCATGAGGGAAACCAAAGAATTAGGGTTGTTTATAAGTAATTCTTCCAGGTTATCCAGGTCTACATTTCCTTTATTATCAAGTTTAACCCAGAGAATTTTAATGATACCTTTTTTCTCTAGTTCGAGCAAAGTCATTTCAACAGCATGGTGCTCAATTTTACTTGAAATAACCGTCTTAATATTATGACAATCAATAACTTGTCTTATTGCAAAATTATCTGCTTCT
>JBFWYJ010000356.1:0-3826 GCA_050186555.1 Bacteroidia bacterium | reverse complement strand
AATTCTTATCTCAATTCTTGGATTTTGTGGGCTCTTCTTTTTATTGCATCCTTCTGTGAGAAAATTTAAAGAGTTGATTGAAGAAGAACAAGAGCATGCTACAAAAACAACAAGTAAATCGAAAGATTGGTTTATTATCATTAAGGCTTTGGTTCCTACTCTAATAATAGCAACGGGCGCGGGTTTAACTATTCCATTTATCAGTCTTTTCTTCGACAGGGTTCATCACTTAAATGCTGCACAGTTCTCCATCATCAGCACCATTGCTTCCATTTTGGTAGCTTATGGCGCCTTAATGGTTCCCAAAATTAAAAAACACATTGGTTACAAAATTGCCATACCAACCACACAGTCGCTTGCAATTGTTTCCCTGATTGCATTGGCAACAACGCAATTGTACAGTCAATATTCTTTGGCAGTAATTGTTGCCATTGTTTGCTATATCATCAGACAGCCTTTAATGAATATGGCCGGACCAATGACAACGGAGTTGGTTTTAACTTATGTTGGCAAAAGAAACAGAGAAATTACAAGTGCCTTTACTTCTGCCATCTGGAGTGGCAGCTGGGTAATCAGCGGCTTAATGGTAAACCTGATGTTTATTTTGGGCTTTCAGTTTGTTACCATTTTTTTAATAACTTCGTTATTATACGCACTGGGCGTAGTTTTATATTATTTTTTGATTCTTGAATACACAAAAAAAGAGGAACGTGGCGAAATTGATGCTTAATATTTTTTTTCTTCTTGGTCTCGTACTAACAGGATTCTCGCAAAAAATTGAATTGCCCATTTCGAATGTAAAATCTACCGAATTTAAAAATCATCTTTACGTAGCAGGGTATAAAAACGATTCATGCTTCGTGTACAAGCTAGACGGTAATTTAAAGTACAACACTACAGTCCAAATTAAATTATCTAAATCTCAAAAAAATCATTTGTCACCGGAACTGGACACTCTCCACGGTACCTTAAATCTAAGTATTCAGGATATTGAAAGTAAAAAAGCAGATTTCTATAAATTAAATGACTCATTAAGAATTTTATTCCAATACAAAGATTTTGACATCACCAAAATCAATCCATTAACCGGATTTCAAAACCAGACATTGGAAATTGACTCTTTTTATTACGTGATAAGGTCGGCGGCAGACACAAGCGGCAGACAGTTTTATTTATCAAAATTTAAACATACTGCCAGAAAAGAAACACCTTTCGAATACAAATTAACCTGGCAATTTAATTTTGATAAAAAATATATTTCATCCATTAAATTACTCCAAGCCGACAGCAATTTCGTTCATTCTTATGTACAAATTGCAGACGGACTAAAGAAAGGCGAATGGATATTAAGAGTGAATGCCAAAACAGGACAATTAATCAAAGCTCATAAGTTCAATAAAAACAAAACATTGAATTATCACTATTGTTACGCTTATTTCAACAAGGAACAGAAAAAACTATTTGTATTTGGCCAGGTGACCAAAGATGGTGCGAATGATGACAAGCAAATTCAATTTTACATAGAGGCATACGACAGTTTGTTTGAAAATATTTTATCTACCACAAAAACAACGCAATTGCTATCACCAAAAGGACTAAAAAACAAAATGGGAAACATTTTATTACAAGTTAATGGTGCGCAATACAAAGGCAATGGAAATTACATGTTCTCATTAGACTATTTCGAATCTACCGGCATTAATTACATTTACCGACATTCATCTATGCACACTTTTCAATTACTGGATGATGAATTTATTTTTGAATTTCCACCGCAAACCATCATGTACCAATTGCAATCCGTGTATGATGGTCTTGATAAAAATGATCTTTCCGGCAAATTATTTGTGGACAGTACGCTCACAGGAACAATACACACAAGAAAATGCATCAAACCATCCAAAATACTTTTTTACACCGTCAACGACATGCCTCACTGGATATTGCGACACTCGAAGCCTTCAGAAGGGAATACAGTTTATGAATTATTGAGTCCGAAAGACAACGCCTATCAGCTAAAACCAATTATGGTAGTTCCAACCGAAAAAGAAATCGGAATAAGTTACTTAAATCAAAAAATGCCCTTTGTTATTTATACAAACGACAACAATAAGACAATGATTCAGTTGTTGGAATAATTACAACATTTTTTTTGCAGCCTCTCTGCCAACCAGCGAACCAATTGCGACTCCCATTCCACCCATTCTTACTGCCAATAGAACGTTTTTAGAATGAAACTCAATAATTGGAATTTTCTCATTCCCTACTCCCATTATACCGGCCCAACGATGTTCAATTTCATACGGCTGATTTGGTAAAATGATTTTGCTTAAAATATTTTCGAGTTTATTTTGGATTTTCTCTGTGATGGCGAATGTTGTTGTTTCTTCACCTTTAAAATCCAAATTTCTGCCGCCTCCAAATAATATTCTGTTATTGATGTTTCTGAAATAGTAATACCCTTCATCATAATGAAAAGTGCCTTTGATTTTTAAGTTCTTTATTGGTTTTGTAATCAATACCTGTGCTCTGGCCGGCTTCACGCGCTTATCTTTCATAATGGTTGAAAGCAAACCGTTGGTTGCTACAATCACTTTTTTTGAAGTGAAATATCCATGATTGGTTTTTAGCTCAACATAACTTTGTTTGTCAACTATTTTTTGAACTTCAATGCCCGTTAATACTTTTACGCCGAGGGCATTTACCTTCGACATTAATGCCTTATTTAGCATCCCGGTATTAATTTGTCCTTCGTATTGGTTAAAAATCAAACCTTTTACGCCTTCAAAACCAAACTTGCTGATGACATTTGATTTATTCTGAAAAACCTTTTTCATTTTCAAATGCTTTTCAAAAAGTGCATTGTAATTATCAATCAAATCATGGTATTTTTCAAATTCCTTCTGATTTGTAAACAATTCATATCCTCCTAAAGACTTGTATTCCATAGCCTTATCACCTATCTCTTTTCTTAATAATTCAAGTCCGGCTATTCTTCGCTCTGCAATTTTCATCATAAGCTCCGTGCCATTTTTTGCTTCATCGCTCACGAGCTCAGAAATACTACCAAAGCAAGCAAACCCCGCATTCTTAGAGCTGGCGCCCATTGGAGACACTCCCCTTTCCAAAACCAGTACTTTTGCCGATTTATTGGCTTTTTTATAGAAATAAGCACTGAATAATCCAATAATTCCTCCACCAATAATAATTAAGTCTACATTGTTGAAATATTGGTCTAATTCCCAGTAGCTCCAATTAACATTTATTCGATTTTTATGCATATTTATAGCAGAAGGCCTTGTTGGCTTTTTTGTAAATTTAAGTAATTGAGAGAAATGCTTGATTTTCTAAAAGAAATAAATAGAAAATTGGTTGTGATTGCCTTGGTGTTAATCACAGTTTCTGCATTTGGTCAAGGTAACTCTGTAAAATTTGTCACCAAAATTGAGCGCAATGAAAAACCATGTGGTGGTGCAAATTTGACGGTATTGCAAAACGGACAACAATTCAAAACCTTTGTAACAAACGATGATGGCAAAGTGGATATAGACCTTCCCGGTGGATACAAATATGCGATTGTTGTTACCAAACCGCAATTATGCGCTAAAAAATTTGAAATCTCCACCATGAATTTACCTCCTACAGGTAAATATGTTTTTCAGATAGAATCTATCAGTTTGTTTGAACTACAGCCCGGAATAGATTATTCTGTGCTTAAAAAGACTTTGGTAAAAGCGAATTTCAATCCAAATTACCAATACAATTGAATATGATGAGGATTACTTCAAACAATTGTTAAGCGAGATGGATAATTTAAAGTTTTTGT
>JBFWYJ010000355.1:0-3840 GCA_050186555.1 Bacteroidia bacterium | reverse complement strand
TATTTTATTGTTTAACCAAATTTATTTTACTTCTTAGAAGCTGACTTACCAGCTTTTCTTCTCAATACTTCACCGCTAAACTTGATACCTTTTCCTTTGTAAGGCTCAGGCTTACGTAAACTTCTGATTTTCGCCGCTACCATACCAATCAGCTGCTTATCTGCACTTTCCATTATTACTTTAGGGTTTTGACCTTTTTCAGAAACAGTAGTTAACTTAATTTCTGCAGGTAACTCCATAACTACGTTATGAGAGTATCCTAAAGACATTTCTAATAACTGACCTTTATTTGTAGCACGGTAACCAACACCTACAAGCTCTTGCTCCGTTTTGAATCCTTCGCTAACGCCTTTTACCATATTTGCAATCAAAGCACGGTATAATCCATGCAATGCTTTGTGGCGTTTTTGATCAGTAGGTCTTTCTACATTAACCACGCCATCAGCCACTTTAACAGTGATATCTTTATCTATATCTTGTGTTAAAGTACCTTTAGGCCCTTTAACAGTTACTTTTCCTGACGCAACAGTAACCTCAACTCCTTGAGGCAAATTTACCGGCGATTTTCCTATTCTTGACATACCTTCTTACTTTTTAAGATACATAACATAAAACTTCACCGCCAACCTTCTGCGTTCTTGCTTCCTTATCAGTCATAACACCTTTAGAAGTAGAAACGATGGCGATACCCAATCCATTTAATACACGCGGCATTTCAGTAAAGCCACTATACTTTCTTAATCCGGGAGTTGAAACTCTTTGCAAGCTACGAATTGCAGATTGGTGAGACACCGGATGGTATTTCAACGCAATTTTAATTGAACCTTGTTTGTTTGGAGTTTCTTCGAATTTATAATTAAGGATGTACCCCTTTTCGAATAAAATTCGGGTAATTTCTTTCTTTAAGTTGGATGCAGGAATCTCAACTATTCTGTGATTTGCCTTGATTGCGTTTCTTACGCGTGTCAAGTAATCCGATACTGTATCTGTCATATTTTAACTTGTTTATATGTTACCTCGAAAAACGAGATAATTATATTAAACCTAAATTTTCTAAAACGGTCGGCAAAGTTAATAAAACAATTGCCATTTACCAAATATTTCTTTACCAGCTGCTTTTGGTCACTCCGGGAATTAAACCAAACGCTACCATTTCGCGGAAAGTAACACGGCTTACACCAAAGGTTCTCATATAACCTCTTGGTCTTCCTGTTAGTTTACAGCGGTTTCTAACGCGAGCTTTGCAAGAATTACGTGGCAATTTTTGTAGTGCCTCATAATCACCTTGTTTTTTAAGTTCTTCACGCTTAGCTGCAAATTTTGCTACCATCTTAATGCGCTTGGCCTCTCGGGCCTTCATTGATTCTTTAGCCATTTCTTACTTTTTAAAAGGTATTCCAAATTCACTTAAAAGAGCATGTGCTTCTTTATCTGTTGGCGCGGATGTAACAAAAGTAATATCCATACCTTGAATTTTATTAATCTTGTCAATATCAATTTCCGGGAAAATAATCTGTTCAGTTATTCCTAACGTATAGTTACCTTTTCCGTCAAATCCCTTATTGTTTACTCCTTTAAAATCACGAATACGTGGAAGTGCAGAAGCAATCAAACGATCAAGGAATTCATACATATAGTCTCCTCTTAATGTTACTCTTGCTCCAATTGCAACACCTTTACGTAATTTGAAATTAGAGATGTCTTTTGTAGAATAAGTTGCCACTGCTTTCTGACCGGTAATTGTACTCAAATCTTTAATCGAAGATTCAATCAATTTTTTATCAGAAACAGCATCTCCAACGCCCTGGTTGATACAAATTTTTTGCAATTTAGGCACCTGCATAGGTGTCTTGTATTGAAACTTGTCCTGAAGATTCTTTACAATCTCAGAACGATACTTTTCTTTTAATCTAGGTTGATAAGTTTGTGTTGCCATTATTTAACCGCCTCCTTCGTTGCTTTTGAATAACGTTCTTTTTTTCCGTCATCTGATTTTCTTCTTCCTAAACGCACGGTCTTACCATTTTCAACAAACATTAAGTTTGAAATATGGATAGAGCCTTCTTTCTTAACTATTCCACCATTGGTGTTTTTTGCGTTTGGTTTTTCGCTTTTGCTAATCATGTTAACACCTTCAACAATCACACGATTGTTGTTAGTGTCAATAAAAATAATTTTGCCCTCTTGTCCTTTAGACTCGCCGGAAATTACCTTTACTAAATCGCCTTTTTTTAATTTATACTTTGCCATCTCTCGATAAAATTTATAATACTTCTGGTGCCAATGAAACAATCTTCATGAATTGCTTATCACGTAACTCACGAGCAACCGGACCAAAAATACGAGTTCCTCTGATTTCGTCAGCAGCATTTAATAACACTGCAGCGTTATCATCAAAACGGATATATGATCCATCAGCTCTGCTGATTTCCTTTTTGGTTCTTACGATTACGGCCTTACTAACAGTACCTTTTTTTACGTTACCACTAGGTATAGCTTGTTTTACCGTTACAACTACTTTGTCGCCAACTGTAGCATAACGCTTTCTGGTGCCACCCAATACACGGATAACAAGCACTTCCTTTGCTCCACTGTTATCTGCAACCGATAATCTTGATTCGTTCTGTATCATTTTTTAATGAATTGAATTCTTTACTATTATTTTACTTTTTCTACTATAGAAACTAAACGCCATCTCTTCGACTTACTTAAAGGACGAGTTTCAGCGATAGTTACTGTGTCACCAATAGAACACTCGTTCTTCTCATCGTGAGCAACGAACTTACTGGTTTTGTTAACGAATTTACCATACTTAGGATGTTTCTCCTTTCTCATTACAGCCACAACAATGCTTTTATCCATTTTGTTGCTAACTACAAGACCGGTTCTTTCTTTTCTTAAATTTCTTTCCATTTTGTTCTATTATTTAGACGCTTTTCTCTTGTTTAATTCCGTCATCAACTTAGCGATGTTTCTACGGTTTGTTCTAATCACAGCAGGATTGTCTACCGGAGACACTGCGTGATTCATTGTCATTTTATGCAAAGCTTCTTTCTCTTCTTTAATGCGAGAAATTAAATCTTGCTCTGATAAACCTTGTATTTCTGAAGTTTTCATATTCCTAATTACGCTTCGTTTTCTTGATAATCTCTTCTTACAACAAACTTAGTAACCACCGGTAACTTTTGCGCAGCAAGTCTTAAGGCTTCCTTAGCAGTTTCCAATGGAACACCTTCAGCCTCGAACAATATTCTACCTGGCTTAATAGGCGTCATCCAATATTCAGGAGCTCCTTTACCTTTACCCATACGTACCTCAGCTGGTTTTGACGTTACAGGTCTGTCAGGGAAAATTCTAATCCAAACTTGTCCTTCACGCTTCATAAAACGTGTTAACGCAATACGAGCCGCTTCAATCTGACGCGCGGTCAATCTAGCCGTTTGAGTTGATTTAATCCCAAATGATCCAAAAGCTAATTGGTCGCCACGCTTAGCGTTGCCTTTGCTTTTCATCTTGTGAGACTTTCTATACTTCGTTCTCTTTGGTTGTAACATGACTTAATTTTTTTCTAAATTATTTTTCTTCTTTTCTAGGTCTTCTTTTTGTCTTTGGACCTTTATCATCTCCACCTTTTCTTTCTTTGGTCAATCCTGCATTTGGAGATAAATCCCTTTTCCCGTAAATCTCACCCTTACAAATCCAAACTTTGATACCGATTCTACCGTAAGAAGTATGCGCTTCGCTTACTGCGTAATCAATATCTGCACGTAAAGTATGTAAAGGAGTTCTTCCTTATTTGTAACCTTCAGTTCTTGCCATTTCAGCACCACCTAAACGGCC
>JBFWYJ010000354.1:0-3842 GCA_050186555.1 Bacteroidia bacterium | reverse complement strand
GTTACTAGTATGGTACCACCCAATATGGTTATGCCAAAATTGATTGACAGAAGTGAGCGTCAGGCGAAATTGCTGATAGACAGTTATGGATTGAAACTCGGTAAAGTAACAACTAAGAACGCTGATTGTAATGGCTGTGTTGTAGAACAGTATGTGGAAGGAAAACTTATCGAACCCGGACAGATTATCAGAAAAGGTTCTAAAATAGATTTGGTAATTGGAGTGAAAGAATATTATGCACCGGCATCAATTGATACGCTGGCCGGACAAACACCTACAGCAGGTCTTGATTTTGATGATGGAGAGTAAATTATTTCGAAATATTCTTTCACTAATTTTTGTTTTTTCTTGTGTAATAGAAAAAGCTCAAGAAGGTTTTAGGCCTATGCATGGCAATCCAAATTTGCTTTACAAAGAATTGCAAAATGGAAATATAATTAAAGCGCCTAGTCATAAAAAGACAAGCAGTACAAGTATTGATTTGCCATTTTTTGATGATTTCTTTTATGCCAGCAGGGTAAATTATCCTGATTCAAATTTATGGCATGATTCCACGGTTTACATAAATACCGGAATGGGCAGAGCACCTTTAAATATTGGAGTTGCAACATTCGACGGATTAAACAAGTACGGATATCCCTATGACCCAAATTTATCTTTTACATCGTCACAAGCAAATCCTGCCGATACTTTAACCTCTCATGAAATTAATTTGTTTACGTCAGGAAGTTTGACCTTGCAGCCGGTTGACAGTATTGCTTTGATTTTTTATTATCAGAGAACCGGAAACGGTGATTCGCCTGAGGTCCAAGATTCATTATTGGTTGATTTTTATAAACCGGCGCAAGGAGTTTGGAATAATGCAGCCTGGGCATTAAGAGGTAATACCAATCCAAATAATAATGACACTGTTTTTACAAGGGCTTTTGTTTGGGTTTCAGACACAGCCTATTTTCATGATGGATTCAAATTCAGATTTAGGAATAAAGCAGCCACGAATGGTAATTTCGACAACTGGCACATCGATCAGGTGTTATTGGATAAAAGCAGAAGTCAGATAAGTGATACTTCCTGGAATGATTTATCAATTGGGTATGTGCCTAGTCCTTTTATTAGTCAATATTCTTCAATGCCTTTCAACCACTATAGTGATTTGAACATGGGTAAGAATTATTCCAATTTCATTCGTTACAACGGCGCTACAACGGTAAATACAACCTACCAATACAGTATTTATGATGACGCAAACGCTTTGGTTCATAGTCAATCATTTGGCGCCTTAAATCTTGGGCCGTTTAAAACATCCGGTTGGCAAAATGATAATGTGCACGCTTACCCTTCATTAGATTATACATTTGCTCCTATGACTGATTCTACTGACTATACTATCAAGCATTACATGCTAAATCTGGCGGGAGATGTAAATATTGGTAATGATACCGTTTATCAGTACATGAAATTCAGAAATTATTTTGCTTATGATGACGGGAGCTGTGAGACCGGATATTATATTCTTGGAACAGGAGGGAGGATGGCGTATCGTTATCAATTGAATACAACAGATACTTTGAGAGCATTGCGAATTTATTTTGATCCTGTAGGTTCTATTTCTTTGAATGAGTCATACAGTTTTAGGATTAATGTTTATACCGATATCGGTTCTCCGGGATCATTGGTTTACAGAGACTCGTTGATGCAGCCAAAATATTTAAGTGCAGGTCATAATCAATTTGTTGAATATAAATTAACCAGTCCCTTGGTATTAAGTCAAGGCTCATGGTTCATAGGCATTCAACAGTTTGTGGCAGCAGGAATAACTATTGGTTACGACAAAAATTTTAATTCCAATTCTAATTTGTATTATGATTCGGGAAGTGGCTGGACGCAGTCGGGTTATTATGGTTCATTAATGATGCGCCCGGTTTTTGGCCAGAAAATTGAACCACCGGTTTCTGTTAGAGAAAGTGTTAGAGAAAGTAAAGTGTTTGTTTATCCAAATCCTGCAAAGAATGAGATAACAATTAATGCTGAGTGGGATAAATATAAGTACCGAATAATTTCTATTGAAGGAAAAGAAGTTTTCAAAGGCATAGCAACAAATCAAGCAATAAAGGTAGACTTGTCCGGTTTAAATAAAGGTGTTTATATCTTAGAATTACATTCAAATTCAGAAATCATTCATAAGCGAATAATAAAGAACTAAGCAATGAATGAAATTGATAAATCAGACGAGGAAGAACAGGATGATTTAGGGGATGGTCTTTATGAACATCATTTTATAAAGGTAGATAAGGGACAAGAACTTCTAAGAATAGATAAGTTTATTCTTATTCGAATTCAGAACAGCACAAGAACAAAAATCCAAACAGCGATTGATGCAGGCTTTATTACTGTTAATGGTAAACCTATAAAATCCAATTACAAGGTTAAGCCGTTTGATGAGATTTCAATCAGATTGAACGTACCGCCAAGAACGATGGAGATTAAAGCAGAAAACATTCCGCTTGACATTGTTTTTGAAGATGATTATTTGTGCATAATCAATAAACCTCCAGGAATGGTTGTGCATCCCGCTTATGGCCATTATACAGGAACCTTAGTAAACGCTTTGTTATATCATTATAATAATTTGCCTGTTCGTCCGCAAAAATTGGATGGCGATATAATACTGGATAGGGTAGGCCTGGTTCATAGAATTGATAAGAATACGAGCGGCATTATCTTAATAGCCAAAACAGAACAAGCAATGGTAAAACTATCAAAGTTGTTTTATGATAGGGACATTGATAGAAAATATATTGCGATTGTTTGGGGAACCTTAAAAGAAGATACCGGAACAATTATTGCGAATATTGGGCGGGATTTAAAAAATAGAAAAATCATGGCGGCTTTTCCTGCCGGCGGAGAAATAGGGAAACATGCAGTTACACATTGGAAGGTGTTAAAACGCTTGCCCTTTCTTACAATCGTAGAATGTAAATTGGAAACTGGAAGAACGCATCAAATCAGGGTTCATTTCAAATCAATTGGTCACCCTTTGTTTAATGATGATGAATACGGGGGAGATAAAATATTAAAAGGTCAGAACACTTCAAAGTATAAACAGTTTGTCCAAAACTGCATGGAGGTGCTGCCTCGTCAGGCATTGCATGCGAAAACTTTGGGTTTTGTTCACCCGATAACACAGGAAAAGGTACATTTCGACAGTGAGTTACCTGGTGATATGCAACAATTTTTGGAAAAATGGGAGGCAAATTTTTCTGAAGATTGAAATTTTAAATTTGCTTTTCTCTTTATCTGAATCGTATTAAAGAATTCATTTAGGTATTTGGTCTAAATTAATGTAACCAAAGGCCTAGTAATCAGGTTAAATGATATAAGACATTAACAATTTTTCACATAAATCTGAATATTTAGGAGATTTTAAATATCTAAAAATCAAATAGATAATAAGTCGTGTTGAAAACTGCAAAGCTTTTTAAAGCATTGAAGGTTAAGTTTTAATTAATAAATGGCATATTTGCACAACTTTTTTGATAAAATAAGGTGGCTAGAATTTATAAAATATTCATTTTCATTATGTTATTTGGACTTACTTCAAATAGCATCTTGGCCACTAATTATGATGAGAAAAGACCCGGCGATGACAAGAAGTCTAAAACATCAAAAAAGGACAGTTTATCCAACGGAACCAATGTTAATGAAATAGTTGATGAATCCGTTTCTGAAGTGGATCCCGAGGAGACTGATACACTAGATTTATCCTTCCCTAGCGATGATATTTACTCAGTATGGGACACTACAATGGCTCATCCGTACAACTTTTCGGAATCATTTAAAGT
>JBFWYJ010000353.1:0-3845 GCA_050186555.1 Bacteroidia bacterium | reverse complement strand
GGTATTATTAATTGAGTTATCATATAATAAGCCTGGTTCATAATAAGTTCTCAAAGTTAATCCGTTACCAAATTGCTCATAAAAGTTTCCCACAGTTACATCTAGTAATTGGTCTTGATATCTTGCAAAACGATTTACAATTCCCTGACCTTTGTACTGTGGAAGAAAACCTTGCTTCACATTATTGTAAGCCTCGTAACGAACGCCCGCGGAAAATTTACCATGGATAAAATTGACATTACCAAAGGCATTAGACAATAATTTCTCGGGTACTTTTGGCGCACCAATTAAAGAATCGGGATTGTAGTATTGTGCATCAATTTGAAAATTACCGTGGATTGAGGATACGATTTCTTTTCCTAAATTTTCTTGACTTAAAACCTTAAATGGGTTTAGTAATCCGGAAATTAAAAAAGTAGCAAATAAGCTACTTTTAAAAATTGTTTTACTCATGGGAGTAAAAATATTAAAATTAATGGGAAATCGCCTCTCCTTTAGCTACTTTTTTTACGTTTTCATAAAGCGTTTCTTCATCTCCTTCTGTGTATGAATTGTGGCTCCAAACAATTTCGCCTTTTCCATTAACAATAAATGTATGAGGCACATTATTAACATTCATGGCTCGCTTAAAATCTTGATTTTCATCAAGATAAACATCATACTTCCAGCCTTTTGTTTTTACATCGGTATTCACTTTTGCAGAAGATCTAACATCATCAATGCTGATGGCAATAAGTTTTACGCCCGTTTCTTTTACCCATTCTTCATATTCTTCCGCAATTGCATCCAGTTCCTTTTTACAAGGCTTGCACCAGGTAGCCCAGAAACTGATAATAATCGGTTTACCATCATTTGCTATTTCACTGGTATTAATTTTGGTACCATCTAGTTTTTTAACAGTGGCGGTTGGAATTTTATCGCCTTCTCCTGCGAATATATTAGAAGTAAACACTAATAATGCTCCGAATAGTATAAGTAATTTTTTCATGTGTTTTAGTTTGATTGGTGTTGTCCAAAAATAGTACCAAAATTTAAGAATTACCATTAATTGAGTTAAAAAAAGGCCAAGTAAGAACGATATAATGTTAAAAATAGTAAAAACCAAGTTTTTTAATACCGGAAAATTCGACAGTTTTGTGATGAATAAATGGAGAAAAAAAGGATAGCTGTTTTAGGTTCGACAGGAAGTATTGGCAAACAAGCATTGGAGGTTGTTGATGCTATTCCGGATCAATTAGAAGTTGAAGTGTTGGCCGCTAATAATAATGTTGATTTATTAATTGAACAAGCGAAGAAGTACAAGCCCAATGCAGTTGTTATTGTTAATGAATCCAAATTCAAAGAAGTTTCTCTGGCATTGGAAAATGAGGATATCAAGGTATTTGCGGGTTCAAAATCATTAATTCAAATTGTAGAAATGGAAACAATAGATGTGGTCCTTGCTGCAATTGTTGGTTTTGCGGGATTAGAAAGTACACTCAATGCCATTAAACACAAAAAGCCGATTGCACTTGCAAACAAAGAAACTTTAGTGGTTGCAGGTGATTTGGTTACGAGAACTGCATTTGAGAATGGCGTCAATATTTACCCTGTTGATAGTGAACACTCGGCAATTTTTCAGTGTTTGGCAGGTGAGTTTGAAAACCCGATTGAAAAAATAATTTTAACTGCAAGTGGCGGCCCTTTCAGAGGAATGTCTAAATCAGAATTAGAGAATGTTACGAAGGCGCAAGCTTTAAAACATCCAAACTGGAGCATGGGATCTAAGATTACAATCGATTCTGCAACCATGATGAACAAAGGGCTTGAAGTGATTGAAGCAAAATGGTTGTTTAATTTGAGGCCAAATCAAATTGATGTGATTGTTCATCCCCAAAGTATCGTTCATAGCTTGGTTCAATTTCAAGACGGCAGCATTAAAGCCCAATTAGGTTTACCTGACATGAAATTACCCATACAATATGCCTTAACTTATCCGGCAAGAATTCAAAACCAGTTTAAGAGATTTGATTTTACTGATTACGCACAGTTTAATTTTGAGAAAGTTGATACTGATACATTCCGATGTTTGAAGTTGGCGTTTGATGCTTTGAATGAAGGAGATAATATGCCATGTGTACTAAACGCAGCAAATGAAATCGCAGTTGATGCATTTTTAAATGATAAAATTGCTTTCCATCAAATACCTGACATTGTCGAAAGAACACTTAACAAGGTTTCCAAGTCAAAATGCTTGAGTTTGGAGGATTATCTTAATTCTGATGATAATTCCAGAAAAGTGGCGCTTTCATTTATCTAATACCCAATTTTTCATAATTCAGGCGCTAAATTGCTATTCAAAGGCTAAAAAAATAGTAATTTAGGCCATTATTGTTCAGAGCTGTAAAACATGTTTATTAAGATAGCCCAACTTTTTTTGAGTTTAACCATATTGGTTTCTTTACACGAATTCGGTCACTTTTGGTTCGCTAAAAAATTCAAATGTCGCGTAGATAAATTCTATTTATTTTTTGATTTCCTATTTCCTTTTGCAGGCATTATGAATTTTGCCTTATTCAAAAAGAAAATAGGCGACACAGAATACGGAATAGGCTGGTTCCCATTTGGGGGGTATGTTCAAATTGCCGGTATGGTAGATGAACAAATGGATAAGAATATTATTGAAACTGAACCTGAACCATGGGAACTCAGAAGCAAACCGGCTTGGCAACGTCTTTTAGTTATGATGGGGGGGATTCTTGTTAACTTTCTTTTGGGCATTTTTATTTTCTGGATGGTGTTGTGGTATTACGGCAAGGACTCTTTGCCTATCTCACAAATCAAGCAGGGTTTAATGGTAGATTCTGTGGCATACAATATGGGCTTGAGAAATGGTGATTTTATTGTTTCTCTTGATGGACTGCCTGTTAAGTCGATAAACAGAATTCCGGTTGAAATTGTAATGAATCGTGTACAAACAATAGAAGGTGTTCATGCAAATGGAGAAAGATTTTCTTTACCTGTTAATGATATCGATAGAGCGAAAATCCTTAAAAGTTTGAAGCGTTCAAAATTTGTGGAACCTAGATTTGTTGCTAAAGTAGCTTTGGTTGATTCAACCAGTTATGCAGCAACAGCCAAATTACAAGTGGATGATAGAATCATTGAAGTGAATGGAAAATCTGTGTACTATTTTGACGAATTAAGGAATGAACTAAGAAAAAATGCAGGTGGAGAAGTTTCACTGGTTTTGTTGAGAGGAACAGATACGGTAAACACCAAAAGTAAAGTATCCGAGGCGGGCATCATTGGATTTGCTCCGGGTATGGTTGACGAAATTGAATTGATTAATACAAAATACGGTTTCTTTGGTGCTTTTGTGCAAGGTGTCAAAGACGGTATGGAAATGATTTCATTGCAAGTGAAACAGTTCTATGTAATTTTTACTGTAAAGGAAGCGCATAAACAAGTTGGCGGATTTTATACAATGGTTCAACAAATGAGTTCAAGTTGGGATTGGCATTCTTTCTGGACATTCACCGCATTTTTATCATTAGCACTGGCATTTATGAACTTCTTGCCTATTCCTATGCTGGATGGTGGCTACATCATGTTTATTTTGTGGGAAATGATTACAGGTAAAAAAGTATCTGACAAAATTATTTATTATGCGAATCAAGTAGGTTTATTTATAGTCCTTGCTTTGATGATATATGCCAATACGGATTGGTTAAGAGATTAAAAAAAGTAACCTGAGTTCTATTAAAACGTTATAAGAATTATGGGAAAATATTTCTGCGCTTTATTTTTTTTGTTTTTGGGTTTTGAGTTAACTTACTCTCAAAATACCACCATCAACAATTCTA
>JBFWYJ010000352.1:0-3850 GCA_050186555.1 Bacteroidia bacterium | reverse complement strand
ACCAGGAAGGAATAAATAATGCCGCAGATTTGCTCACTTTTTACTCAACATTTACCGAAGCCGTAATACGGAATAAGGAAAATTGATCTCCAATCTGATCAAAAGAGTAGTCTAATTTGTTACCGCTTTTCATGCCAATGGTTATGAATCCAAGTCCGGCGCCCCCTTTTTCACTAAGCTCGTTATTTTCAAGATGATTGATGTAATAAGCTTTTAATTCTGCGGGATCTTCAAATGAGTTAATGGTAGTCAAATCCTTTTTTAGTTTATCAATAGCGGAGTTATTAATCAAATTGGCCGTTTCAATTTTTATTTGACCTTTTCTTTTGTAAACTAAAAAGTAATTGTGTTGAGCGCCTAATGTGTCTTTATGTCCATGAATTAACATGTTTTGCAACGACTCAACACAAATAAAAAATATTTTCTTTAAAGCTGCCTTTGGAACGTTTAACTCAATAATTTTTTGTTCAATTTCACCTTCTAATCTACTTATTGTTTCAGTATTGAGCACACCATCATAAGCAACAATAAGTTCCGCATCAACATTAATAGCATCAACAGAAGAGTTGAAATGCGTTTCAAAAAATGCAGCTTCTTTATTTAAGGTTGCGCTCAATATTATTTAAACAATCCGTTTTGTTTACTGTCAATTAAACTTATCACTTTGCCTAAGTCTTCTTTACTTTCGCTAAAATTGATATCATCTACATCAATGATTAGTAATTTTCCTGCATCGTAAGAAGTAGCCCAGGCTTCATAACGTTCATTTAAACGCTTTAAATAATCAAGGCGAATACTGTTTTCATATTCGCGACCTCTTTTTTGAATTTGTTTTACCAAAGTAGGCACGCTTGCTCGAAGATAAATAATCAAATCAGGCGCCTTAATTAAGCTTTCCATTAATTGGAATAACGAAAAATAGTTATCAAAGTCACGGGTTGTCATTAAACCCATGGCATGAAGATTTGGCGCAAAAATATAAGCATCTTCATAAATGGTTCTGTCTTGAATGACAGTTTGTTTCCCTTTACGAATATTTAATATTTGGTTAAAGCGGGTATTCAAGAAATATACCTGCAAATTGAACGACCAACGCTGCATATCTTCATAAAAATCATTTAAATAAGGGTTGTCATCCGCATCTTCATAATGCGCCTGCCACTTATAATGTTTCGCCAAAAGAGAGGTAAGAGTTGTTTTTCCTGAACCAATGTTTCCTGCAACTGCTATATGCATAATAACTCAGTAACTTGTTAATAGACTAGACCAAGGTATAAATTTAACTTATAAATACAAAGAATTTGTTGATTAAAAGCTTTCAAAAACTAAATAAATTTAGAATTTAAGCTTTTTTTCTGCCTTAAAAATTGTGCAAATACTATGAATACTAGATTTTATGGGTCTATATGTGAATTTTAGATCGTTTAGTATTTTTTGATTACTGAGCTTTTTTGTAGCAATTGCGCTAGTTACAGTTTCTTTCGTTAAGATTTGTGTTTTTCCCGTTAGTTTGGATAAAGTGGAATCAAAAAAGACCCCCATTTTAAGCAAAAAAGTTGGTGCTTTCAGTCTTGGTGGATTTTTGCCAAACTCACTCTGAATCATACTGAAAATTTCTTTGAAAGAATACATTCCTTCAAGTACAATGTAACGGTTGTTGAATTTTTTTTCTTTAACCAATTCCAGCATAATTGTTGCAACATCTAAAGCATCTACATAGCCGGTAACGCCTTCTGTGTAAAACAATCTTCCTTTATGGCAAAACGCAATTAATTTCCCGCTGCTTTGGCCCCAAAAACCGGGTGCCAGTATTACTGCAGGATTTACAATCACAACATTTAATCCCTCTTCAGACGCTCTCCAAACTTCCCTTTCTGCATTATATTTGGTAATACCATAATAGCTTTCATCTCCTGATGTTTTCCAAAAAACACCTTCGTGAAGCTCACCTGTATAATCGTTATTATTTATTGTGGCGATGGAACTTACATGGCAGAATACACGAATGCCCTTGTTTAAACAGGCATTTAATAAATTAGTCGTAACAATTTCATTTGCTACCTTCAACAACTCTTCATCTTTTTTTTGAAATGAGACAAAACCTGAACAATGGTAAACACAATCAATACCTTCTAAAACCGGCTCAATCTCATGATATTCTTCAAGCGCAACATCAACCCATTTAATTTTTTCAAATAAAGCATCTGCTTTGTTTGAGTAGTAAGAAAAAACTTTTCTAACGCGCTCAACATTACTGTTTGGTCTTTTCGACGCTAGTATTTCAAAATTATTTTCAGCCAGCTTAAATAATACATGACTTCCTAATAATCCTGTTCCTCCTGTGACAAAAACCAAATCAATAAAAATTAAAATTATCTAACAATATATAAACCACTAACTGACTAAGGAATCCCAAAAAGAATCCCGAATAAATCTGGTTAGGTTTATGCTCTTTCAAATAAATTCTGCTGCTTCCTACAATACCTGATATTAAAATACTAACAATTAACGGCAAGAATAAATTTATCTTTAACAATAAGGCCATTGTAACTAATAATCCTACCATGCCGCCAATTCCCACCATGTGAGCGCTTATTTTGTATTTAATATTTATTAGTGCCGTAATTAAAATTGAAACACCACTGCAAAAAATGATGAGCTTCAATGTTTCCCAAATATGTATATCAAAAAGCAAGTAAAACAATCCGAAGTAAAACAGGGATGTCATGATATAAGGGAAAGTTCTTTCGTTTTGTTTACTGAGAAAAATGCTTTTGATTTTCCCTAAACGGTACATTAAATATATGTGCAATGCCGGAAGGGCGAAAGTGAAAACGAAAACGGTAATCGTTAATTGATATTTTACGGCTTCTGCTGTCATTAATTCGAAAATTGAATTCTTCAAGCCAAAAAAAAGAATCAAACAAAAATAAGTTGCCATTAATAAAGGATGAAAAATAATTGAAATCACCGAAGCAGCTGTCTTCATTTTATGATAATTGATTGGTGAGTAGTTCAATTTCTTTTCTTGGGGATTTATTTTTGTAAATAATTTGGTATACGGCATCGGTTATTGGCATATGTATTCCGTATTTTTGATTAATCTCATAAACACACTTCACAGCATAATAACCTTCCGCAATCATGTTCATTTCTAACTGGGCCTGTTTAACACTGTAACCTTTTCCCAACATTGCACCAAACATTCTGTTTCTACTAAACTGAGAATAAACGGTCACTAACAAATCTCCTAGATAAGCAGAAGCTTTAATGTCTCTGTCAATTGGATGAACGCCATCAACAAACCGCTTAATTTCTTGAATGGCATTACTTACAAGAACGGCTAAAAAATTATCTCCATATCCTAACGAATGACATATGCCTCCGGCAACTGCAATAACGTTCTTCAAAACTGCAGAATATTCTGTGCCATAAATATCATCGCTGCTGGAGCTTTTCAAATACCTGCACGAAATGTTTTTACAGAGTTCCTCCGCAGCTGCGATATTCTGACTGGCAATGGTTAAATAACTTAATTTCTCCATCGAAACTTCCTCAGCATGGCAAGGCCCAGTAATGACACCAATGTTATTATATGAGACATCAAATTGTTGATGCAAGTATTCGCCAACAATTAAATTAAACTCAGGAACAATGCCTTTAATTGCAGAAAAGAAAAACTTATCCTTTATTAAATTTTTATCTGTTTGTATTAATGTGTTATGAATGAATGCAGAAGGAACAGCAAGAATTACAATATCTGAAGTTTTCAAAAAATCACTTAGATCAGTATAAAAAGAATTTTTATCAGTATTAATAGTACAAGAACTTAAATACTGAGGAGTGGGGT
>JBFWYJ010000351.1:0-3854 GCA_050186555.1 Bacteroidia bacterium | reverse complement strand
ACTTCTATCATACAAGAGGCTCTTGAAAAATCTTATTTAGTTGATGCTAATTTTGTAGAATGTGCAGAAAACGTAACTTATACTGCAACAACGATCACGTTAGGAGGAAAAGTTGTTAGAAACAACCATCGCGTAGCATTACTGGGGGAGTATGGACAATCTAATTTATATGGTTTGTTTGTTTCTGATGATTCAAATTTGGTTGACAATCATACTTTAATGAATCACCAGGTACCGAATTGTGAGAGTAACGAATTATACAAAGGGATATTAAAAAGTAAAAGTACTGGTGTTTTTAACGGCAAGATTTTTGTTCAAAAGGATGCGCAAAAAACAAATGCCTATCAATCAAGTAAAAACATTTTGTTGAGTGATGATGCAACTATTAATACAAAACCTGAATTGGAAATTTATGCCAATGATGTAAAATGTTCTCACGGAACCAGCACAGGTAAAATAGACGAAGAAGCATTATTTTACTTGAAAAGCAGAGGAATAGGAGAAAAATCAGGCAGGAATTTGTTGCTATATGCATTTGCCTCAGAAGTTATTGACAAAATAAATCCAGAGGAGTTAAGGGATTATGTTTCATCAAAAATTTCTATTCTTTAGTGAATCAGTTAAGCGATATCAGAAAACAGTTCCCGATTTTAAATCGTCAGATTAATGGTAAACCATTAATTTATTTTGATAATGGCGCCACTACGCAGAAACCTTCTCGTGTAATAAACAGGATAATCCAATATTACGAGAAAGAGAATTCTAATATCCACAGAGGCGTGCATACATTAAGCAGAGAAGCAACTGAGCTTTTTGAGAATTCGCGAATTAAAGTTGCTGAATTCGTCAATGCCTCAAAAGAAGAAATAATCTTTACTTCGGGAACTACTGATGGTATTAATATAATTGCTAATGGCATTAATTTGCCTCAAGGTTCAGAGATTATAATTTCAGAACAAGAACATCATAGCAATATTTTACCTTGGCAAGAGTGGTGTAAAAAAAATGACGGAACATTAAAAGTGATTCCCATCAATGAAGATGGAACACTCAAGATTTCGGAATTAAAAACGCTTTTAACAGATAAAACAAAACTTGTTGCAGTTACTCATGTGTCTAATACATTAGGCGTAATTAATCCTGTCAAAGAAATTATTTCAACTATAAAGTCATTTAATAATGAAATTATCTGTGTAGTTGATGGTGCTCAATCTGTGCCGCATTTGTCGGTTGATGTAAAAGCGATTAATGCAGATTATTTTGTGTTTAGTGGACACAAAATGTATGCACCAACAGGGATTGGAGTTTTGTATGGTAAGTCAGAAATACTTCAAGACTTAAATTCTACACGCGTTGGTGGCGGCACAATTAAAACTGTTTCTTTTAATAAGACAGAGTACGTTGACGGTCCATTACGTTTCGAGGCGGGAACACCAAACATTGAAGGGGTCTTAGCTTTAGAGGAAGCAATTAATTTTATGAATGATATTGAAATTTCCAAAATTGAAGCGTATGAACATGCATTAATGCTTTATGCTCAGGAAAAATTGGTTGAACTTCCGGAAGTAAATGTATATGCGCCTATTAAAGAAAAGGCAGCGGTAATTTCTTTTAATGTGCTTAATCAGCATCCTTTTGACGTAGGAACACTTTTGGATAAGTATGGTATTGCAGTTAGAACCGGGCATCATTGTACACAGCCTTTGATGCAAGTTTTAAAAACGCAAGGTACCATCAGAGCGTCTTTTGCGGTTTACAATACCAAAGAAGAAGTTGACAGTTTTTTGGAATCATTAAAGAAGGTAATAAAAATGTTAAGCTAATGATTACTGATTTAGAGAATGAAATAGTTGAGGAGTTTGAGTTGTTTGGCGATGATTGGGAGGCTAAATACGAGCATATCATCGATATGGGAAAATCACTTAAGCCATTGAATGAAGAATTAAAAACCGACGACAAGTTAATTAAGGGCTGTCAAAGCAGAGTTTGGTTGCATACTACATTCGAAAACGGAAAAGTTATTTATCATGCTGATAGCGATGCAATCATCACAAAGGGAATTGTTGCTATGATAATCAGAGTATTATCCGGCAATACACCGGAGGAAATTTTAAATGCTGACTTAAGTTTTATTGAGAAGATTGGATTAAAGGAAAATCTATCTCCAACCAGAGCCAACGGATTAGTTAGCATGATAAAACAAATGAAATTGGATGCTTTAGCATTTAGTACTAAAAATTGAAGAAATGGGAGCAATAATTGTAACCAAAAATACAGAGTTAATGCAAAGGGTGATTGACGAAATCAAAACGGTTTTTGACCCTGAAATTCCTGTTGACATTTGGGAGTTAGGCTTAATTTATGAATTACATTTGGATGATGATTCAAATTTAAAAATTGTTATGTCGCTAACTTCTCCTAATTGCCCTGCTGCAGAAACTTTGCCTGCTGAGGTTGAATCAAAAACGAAGCTATTAGCGGGAATTAAGTCTGTTGAGTTAAAATTAACTTTTGAACCACCTTGGGAAAAGGAGATGATGAGTGAAGTTGCCCAATTGGAACTAGGTTTTATGTAATATGTCAGAAATTGTAAACAGAGTAGCATCTAGTGGTTTAATTACCATTGACATGAACGATTGGGTCAATGCATCTGAATTGGTATTTATTGATATAAAACCATTTTTATTTCAAGAGCTAATTGTAAAGGAGAAAGAGTTTCGAGATAGTATTAAAAATCATAACTGGACTGAGTATACAGGAAAACCTGTTGGTATTATTTGCAGTTCAGATGCAATAATTCCAACCTGGGCTTATGTATTAATTGCAATGGAACTTCAGCCGTTTGTCGCAAAGATTTATCAAGGTACTGTGAATGAAATTAAAACGAATGTTTTAATGGATTATATTTCAACGTTAGATGTTTCTCAATATAATGACCAAAGATTAGTGATTAAAGGTTGCGGTGAAGAATTTATCACACCTGCAACATACGTGGCGCTCACTTCTAAACTAAAGCCGGTTGTAAAAAGCATGATGTACGGGGAGCCTTGCAGTACGGTGCCGCTTTATAAAGCCCCTAAAAAATAGATTAATTTGTAAAATAAACTTACCTTTGTCCCCGTTATGGAAATACAGGTTCTTAAGTCCAAAATACACGGTGTAACTGTTACACAAGCTGATATAGATTACATTGGAAGCATTACAATCGATGAAGATTTGATGGATGCTGTTAATTTAATTGAAAACGAACAAGTTCATGTTTTGAATAAAAGTAATGGTGAAAGATTAATTACTTATGTAATAAAAGGTGAACGGGGTAGTGGTGTCATTTGTTTAAATGGTCCTGCTGCTTTGAAAGTTAGTGTTGGAGATGTTGTTTTTGTTCTTTCATATGCCAATATGGATTTTGAAAAAGCAAAGACGTTTAAACCCTGGATTGTTTTTCCTGACATTAAATCAAATTCTCTTAAATAAAGATGAACAAATCAACTAAATCTATTCTACAGTTTATTGTGTTGCTTGGAATAGGTTTGCTTTTGGTTTGGCTTTCATTCAGACAAGTTGCTCCGCAAAAAGACAATATTATCAAAGCATTTCAAAATGCTGATTATACTTGGGTAATTTTATCAATTATTGTTTCTTTTTTCAGTCATTTTTTTAGGGCTTATCGATGGAATCAACTCTTGAATCCTTTGGGTTACAACGTCACACTATTCAATGGCGTTTCACATGTTTTTGTAGGCTACCTTGCTAACTATGGTATTCCAAGAATGGGTGAAGTTACAAGGTGCACATTAGCCGCAAAGTATGACAAGGTCCCCTTCGAAATTGGCTTTGGAACTGTTATAACAGAG
>JBFWYJ010000350.1:0-3891 GCA_050186555.1 Bacteroidia bacterium | reverse complement strand
TTAGTTTGTTAATGTCTACGATGTCAGGAATATTTCCTATAACAACTTTTTCCTTTGTTAGCAGAACAGCGCATAAAATTTGAAGGGCTTCGTTTTTAGCGCCTTGTGGAATAATGTCACCTTTTATTTTATGACCACCGTGAACTTCAAAAAGTGCCATATGTTAGTGTTTTCTGTTTTTGTGCTTATGATGTCCTTTATGACCTTTGTTTTTATGAAAATGTTTTTTAGTTCCCCTAAGTTCTTGATGCGAGCTCAAGACTGTGTTTTCATCCATCTGTAACTCTCCATTAGAAAGTTCTTTTAAATTTTTAAGAACTACGTCATCAGTGATAGAGTCTTTATTCCAATTTAAATAAGATTTCTTCAAATGATTGGCTATTTGACGAGTTAATTCTGCTTTTTCAGGGCCCTCAGGATATGCTTTAGCTTTTTTAATAATTTCTTCAATTGTCTTGCCGTAGTGTTTATAGCGTATTTTACCGTTAGGATAATCCACGTTTTCGGGCAGCCCCATAAAAGATTCCGGGCTAGGCTTAGGATAAGGGCTATCTACATCTAATTTAAACTTTGAAATAATAAACAAATGATCCCAAAGTTTGTGCGTGAAATCTGACACATCTCTCAAATGCGGATTAAGTTGTCCCATCACCTGAATAATAGCCTTTGCACATAAATTACGTTCATCTTTGTCTTTTATTGAGACACAGTAATTTATCATATTTTGAATATTTCTTCCGTATTCAGGAATTACGAGAGGTTCGAGTTGAGAATTGTACTCCATAAATAAATCGCTTCAATTGCTAAATATACCAAAAAACTTTGGGATTATTTTGAAGCGTTAATTTTTAATTAAATGGGGATTGTTAGTAGAGAAAATCTATTATATTTAAAAAAAATAATTGATATGACATTTGATTTAAAAACAGCAATGACCAACATAGCAAATCGTTGGAATTACAAGTTAGATGAAGTTAATCCTGGTGTGTTCAGAATGGACGTAGCCATAAAAATGAAAGATGGAAGTTTCAGATACCAATATGTTTGGGCCTGGATTATACAAGGAAGACATTTTGGTAAAGATGTTGTTTATATGAATAGCAGATGCGGAGAGTATAATGCTAACCTGAATCACTATAAATTATTAAAAGAAGGTGGGTATGGTACTTTCGCCCAAATAACCGTTACTACTGATAAGCGCTCTGATGGGAGTCCTTGTGAGACCGTGATTGTTCAGGCAGTTCAGCCTTTGAGTCTTACCAATGAGGAGATATTAAATGAGGCTTTATATGATGTGGCATATAATGCTGATATTATTGAGGAACAGTATTTTGGCGGAGATAACAACTAATTTAAACGCCTAATTTTAAGCTAATTGGTATCAGGTTACCAAAGAAATTGTGTATATTCGTGAACGTTAAAAATTAATGATATGGCAGTATTAGTTACTAAAAATTCTAAAGT
Source organism: Bacteroidia bacterium (assembly GCA_050186555.1). Lineage (GTDB taxonomy): Bacteria > Bacteroidota > Bacteroidia > B-17B0 > Aurantibacillaceae > Aurantibacillus. Next base: position 2,427 of record JBFWYJ010000350.1, on the reverse strand, counting down.
TATTGTACAAGGTTTTACGGGAGGAGAAGGAACATTCCATGCTACCCAGATGATTGAATATGGAACAAATGTAGTTGGAGGGGTTACGCCTGGTAAAGGTGGAACAACTCACCTAGATAGACCTGTTTTTAATACGGTTGCCGATGCAGTTGCCAAAACAGGCGCTGATGTTTCAATAATTTTTGTTCCCGCTGCCTTTGCAGCTGATGCCATCATGGAGTCTGCTGATGCAGGAATCAAGGTGATCGTTTGTATCACTGAAGGAATTCCGGTTAAGGATATGATTTATGCCAAGGAATACATTAAAGGAAAAGGTTGCCGTTTAATTGGCCCTAATTGTCCGGGTGTAATTAGCTCAGGTCAAGCCAAAGTTGGTATTATGCCAGGCTTTGTATTTAAACCGGGCAGAGTAGGGGTTGTTTCTAAGAGTGGTACATTAACTTACGAAGCTGCAGACCAATTAGCAAAAGCGGGATTGGGTGTAAGTACTGCGATCGGAATTGGTGGTGACCCAATTATTGGAACGTCAACAAAGGAAGCGGTTGAATTATTGATGAATGACCCTGATACAGATGCAATTGTTATGATTGGAGAAATTGGCGGAAGTTATGAAGCTGATGCTGCAAAATGGATAAAAGCTGACGGAAATAAAAAGCCAGTTGTTGGGTTTATTGCCGGACAAACTGCGCCAAAAGGAAGAACTATGGGGCACGCCGGTGCAATTGTAGGAGGAAAGGATGATACAGCTCAGGCAAAGATGGAAATTATGCGAAATCATGGCATTACTGTTTGTGAAAGTCCGGCTGAAATTGGTAAAACAATGGCGAAAGTTCTTAAAGGAGAAAAAGTAGCTTAATTATTAATCTTATTTATTTAAAGCTGCTCATCGGGCGGCTTTTTTTATTTTATACTATGAAATTATATTCTGTAAATGCCGGTTATTTTAAATTAGATGGCGGCGCTATGTTTGGTGTTGTGCCAAAAAGTATCTGGAATAATTTAAATCCTGCAGATGCCAACAATATGTGTAATTGGGCCATGCGTTGCTGGTTGATTGAGGATGGAAACAAATTGATTTTAGTTGACAATGGGATGGGAGACAAACAGAACGAAAAATTCTTTGGTTATTATTATTTGAATGGTGATGATAGCTTGGAGAAGTCTTTAAGGACAAATGGTTTTAGTTTTGATGATGTTACTGATGTTGTGCTAACACATTTACATTTTGACCATTGTGGCGGTAGTATAAAGTATAATGATGATAAAACGAAATTAGAACCCGCTTTTAAGAATGCCCACTATCATGTTAATGAGAAGCATTGGAACTGGGCAGTAAATCCAAATCCTCGTGAGAAAGCTTCTTTTTTGAAGGAAAATATATTACCGATTCAGGAAAGCGGACAATTAAAGTTTATAACGGAAGATTCAAAAATTATAGACGGATTATCATTTATAGAAGTGAACGGTCACACAGAAGCCATGATGCTGCCAAAGCTTCAATATAAAAACCAAACTGTACTATTTATGGCAGATTTGATTCCAAGTTCAGCTCATTTACCACTGCCTTATGTAATGAGTTATGATGTAAGACCATTAGAGACGATGAAAGAGAAGACAAGTATTCTTAATGATGCAGTAGACAATAATTGGTTATTGTTTTTTGAACATGATAATTCGGTAGAATGTATTTCATTGGAGAAAACAGAAAAAGGTGTGAGGAAAAAATCAGAATTAAGAATTTCTGATTTATAAACTAGAATTGGATTCCAATCACTAAAACATCATCGAGCTGTTCTTGTTTCCCTTGCCAATCTTTAAAAAAAGACTCTAATTTTTCTTGTTGTGAGTTAAACTGATCGAATGAAACCTTGCAAAGTAAATCTTTGAAACGCTTTGTAGTTATTTTCTTGTTTTTTGAACTGCCGAACTGATCTGCGTAGCCGTCTGTTGTCATGAAAATTGTATCACCTTTTTGAACAGATACCTGATGTTCTTGGTACGTTTGATTAAAAGGAGTGAAACCTCCAACTGCTTGTTTTGTTGGCTTTATTTCTTCAAGAGAATTATCATTTCTAACAATATATAGAGGTCTGTTTGCTCCGGCATAAGAAAGTTGAAATGCGTTCCCGTTCTTTTTTATTTTACAAATCGCAGCATCCATTCCATCTCTGCTTGAATTATCTTTGGTTTGATTCAGGGATTTCTTCACAGAGTTGTTTAATTCCATGAGTATATCTCCCGGACTAGAAGATTTTGAAATGGCTTTGTCAAGATTTTCCTTGCCTATTAAACTCATGAAAGCACCCGGAACACCATGTCCGGTACAATCAACACACGCCATTACGAAGACGTTGTCAGATTCGGAAGCCCAATAAAAATCACCGCTAACAACATCTTTTGGTTTATATAAAACAAAATAACTGTTAA
>JBFWYJ010000349.1:0-3907 GCA_050186555.1 Bacteroidia bacterium | reverse complement strand
AACCAAATCAATACAAATCAACCAAGATTGAAGCCAAGCAAATAATTTACAACATGAAACTTGGCGATGTGGATACAATCTTACCGGACAAAGTCAAGCTAGAGTACGCATCAAACACCATAAGTTTTTATTTCAGGGGAATTTGTTTAACCAATCCTGATAATGTGTTTTATCAGTACAGACTTATTGGTTATGATAAAGAATTTTGTAAACCTACCAAAGAGAATTACATCAAGTATAATAATCTGTCGTCCGGAACATATACTTTCGAATTAATGAGTTCAAATAATGAAGGAAAGTGGAATGCAACACCATTAACTTATGTATTCTCTATTAAAACACCTTATTACAGAACCTGGTGGTTCTATTTATTATTAATTAGTGCTGTAATAATCTCTGTATATAGCGGATTCAAATTCAGACTTAATTATTTAAAGAGAGAACAAAAAAGAGAATTTGATAGAAAGGTAGAGATTAGTAAGCTTGAATTAAAGGCATTGCGCTCACAAATGAATCCGCATTTTGTTTTTAATTCATTAAATTCTATTCAGCATTATATTTTTAGCAGTAAGCCGGAAGAAGCAGTCAAATATTTAAACAAATTTGCCAAACTGATTAGGGTAATTCTTAACAGCTCTGATAAACCAACCGTGGCTATAGAAGACGATATAGAAGCTTTGAAACTATATTTGGAATTAGAGAAAATGCGTTTTGAAGATAAATTTGATTATGAAATAACTGTGAGTAAGGATGTAGACACCGACTATGACATCATGCCGCCAATGTTATTGCAGCCTTATGTGGAAAACGCAATTCTTCATGGATTAACGCCTTTAAAAGAAAAAGGAAAGCTAATTATTGAAATCAAACGTGAAGGAAATTTTATAGTGTGTGTGATTACAGATAACGGCATCGGAAGAAAGAAATCTTCAGAAGTAAAACGTATGATGCCGGGTAAAAAGCATAAATCCTTTGGTTTGAAAATAACAGAAGACAGATTGAGGATATTAAACGAATTAAGCGGTAGCGAACACAATGTTGTAATAACAGACCTTGAGGATAAATTGGGAAATTCTTTAGGAACTAAAGTTGAAATATTTGTACCTATTTTATAATTTAAAACGAATTTTATGATAACAACAGTAATTATTGAAGATGAAGAAAAAAGCAGAGAGCTTTTAATTAAACTTCTTGAAAAAAATTGCCCTACCATTGAAATTGTAGGAACAGCTGCTAATGTAAAAGAAGGTGTCGCATTAGTGAAAAACAAAAAACCGGATTTGGTGTTCTTAGACATTACCATGCCTGATGGCAGCGGTTTTGATTTATTGGAACATGTACAGGATTTAAAATTTGATTTGATTTTTGCAACAGCCAGTAATGAGCATGCTATTAAAGCATTTAAGTACAGTGCTTGCGATTATTTGCTAAAACCAATTGATATTGATGAACTGAAGGCTGCCGTAGACAGAGTAGTGGAAAAAAGAAATTCAGGAGATACTGATATGAAGAATTTGAATTTTCTTATCCAACAATTAAAAAAGACGGATGATTCTTACCAAAAAATAACATTGCCAACAGGTAATGCTTATGAAATAGTTAACCTGAAGGATATTATCAGATGTGAAGCAGACGGAAGTTACACAACATTTTATCTAACAGATAAAAGAAAATTAATGGTAAGTGCCAGTTTAAAGCACTATGAAGATTTATTGCCAGATACAGAATTCATTCGTGTACATCACCATAATTTGATAAACATGAATCATGTGCTAAGATTCTTAAAAGAAGACGGCGGATACACAGTGATGAGCGACGGATCTAAGATTGAAGTTTCCAGAAGAAAGAAAGAACAGTTCATGGAAAGATTGAAAGGCTTTAAGCATATTTAATAGATTACCGTAATAAAGCCTTTAAAAATTTTGTTTTCGAAATCCGGCAACTTAATGATGTAATAATAGGTTCCGACAGGTAGTTTTTCTGAACCTGAACAAACATTGCATTTTCCGGACCAGGTATCATTGTAGTCCTCATCTTTATAAACTAAATGGCCCCAACGGTTATAAATTTCAACTTCTATGCGGTTCTCCTTAAACTTAGATTTAATTTTTAAAAAGTCATTTTTACCATCATTATTGGGAGTTAAAATACTTGGAATTTCAGTAGTATCGCATTCAATAAAATTTAATGTAACTATGTCACTATTTTTACAGCCATTGGAATCCACAACAAACACAGAATATGTACCGGGTGTATTATATATGTTATAACTATTAGCGGTGCTATTATCTTGCCAAAAAATTGTTGGGAAATTAGAGACTGTTAGTGTAGTTGGTGCAAATTGAAAGCACAATGTTGTATCCGGTCCAAGATTAACCTGTGGATTTGGAAATAAATTTACGGGAACAGTACCACTTACAGATGCACAAGGATTGTTAGAAGCAACGAAAGTATAGGAACCAATATTAGATAAGCTCGCTGGATAAATTATTAACGGGTTTGAATTGCCTGAGAAATTATTCGGACCAGTCCAACTTGTCGAAGAAATATTAATACCACTCACGCTAATTATTATAGAATCTCCTTCGCATCCGGTAAAAGGCGAGATACTTGTGACGGTAGCATTATTAAGTACCGACACATTGAATGTGTTAGGCTCACTTGAACAATTATTCAATTCTGCTATTACTTGGTAACCACCATTGTTTGTTGATGTGGCACTTGCGATAAAAATAGAACTTCCGCTTGCTGTGTATGAATTTGGTCCGTACCAAAAATAATTTGTGTTTGTATTTGACGGCGAAACAGATAAACTAATTGAACTTCCTTCACAAATTGTAAAATTTCCAATTATGTTTGGCATACTTACTGCATTCACAACCACATTTAATACTACCGTATTGCTTGTGCAGCCATTAGCACTAGTCCAAAATGAGTAGCTGCCTGTGTTATTTGGTCCCGCAGGAAAAATAAATGGGTTTTGTTGGTTTGAAGTAAAGCTGTTTGGTCCTGACCAATTGTAAGTGAGATTTGATAGAGTGGGGCTGAAAAATTTTAGACTGTCGCCATTACAAAGGTTAGCAGTTTGAACACTTGCGGTTACAGGTAATGAAGCAGGCTCAATATAAACATGAATCGGAATTCGGTTACTTGGACAAATATGGCTTGGATCAGAATTTGAAATGTAATAAGTTGCTTGCGAAACTAACGTTGGGGTAGAGTAGGAATTGCCTGTGAAGAATGGAAGACCGCCGGTTTGATTAGCATACCAATTAATTGTACCGGAGCCTGTCGCAGATAAAACGGTTGAAGTGCCATAACAAATAGTTAGCGAATTAACAGAAGGAATAGGAACAGGTGTAAGGCTGTACATACTAACTGAAATAGTAGCAGAGGCAGTACAACCATTGGCATCTGTTGTTGTCAATGTGTATTGTCCACCCTCAAAAACAGGCAACACACTATTAATTGAATTAGAAGGAAGCCACAAGTAACTAGACATATTTGGGTTTCCGTAAAGTACAATTGAATCTCCCGGGCAAAAGCTGTATTGAGACACACTAATCGAAGCTGTTGGAATTGAAGGGTGTACTTCAATTGTACATATGGTTGTAATATTGCACATAGTAACCTGACAAGAATAAATTCCTGTTGCAGTAACTGTCTTGACAGTTCCCCCACCTGATAATGGAGCCAGCCATTGAATTAAGGTAGTGTCACTTGCAAATACTTTTAAAACCGTTGAGCCATTTGGGCAAATTGAAACAGAAGGAATACCACTTAAAAAAGGCGTGTTGTATTTTTTGACTTCAACAGTATTTGACGTTAATACACAACCATTGTTATCTGTTACAATCACGTGGTAATAACCAGCAATTTTAACCCATTTAGTTGTAATATTTCCCGA
>JBFWYJ010000348.1:0-3910 GCA_050186555.1 Bacteroidia bacterium | reverse complement strand
AATTTTGCACCTTTACCAACTGTTGAATGTCAGATGAATTTTTTATTTCATAACCAAATTCCTGATTTTTAAGATAATATTTCCCGTCAAGTTTGTATAGTGAAAGACTGGCCGGATCCATCACGCCGTAAAGCAAAAGTTTGTTTCTTTGAAATTTATACCCCTTAGAATTTAATGGTGTTTTCCAAAATTCTATAATATAATTTGAACTTGAAACAACAGGTTTTACACCTGCCAATTTTTCCACGAGACTATCACTGTCATCTTCTTCAGATAATTCAATCAGTTTGATGTCTTTTGTTCCGATTAAAACATCAGATGCAACCGTCAGCTGTTCAATTATTGATTCTGACTCCAGAGAATCGATATCCTTATTAGAATTTTTTTCGATGCCTTTGCCTTTGGTATTAGGAATTTTGAAACGGTCTTTATTATTTTTCGATTTATTTTTTTCCTTTTCGTCGACTTTTTGTTCTACAACCGTTACTTTGTTTTGAATCAGATTGCTTTTTAAATTTGAAAAAATGGAATCGATTTTAAATAAAAAAAACGCCACACCAATTAATAAACCAATTGATAAACCAAAAACGAAACTCGGTATTTTACTCTTGAAGGGCATAATTTTAACGTAAATTTAATTAAAAAAAACGGTCTATAGTTAAGCTCTGTTAAAAATATAACAAAGCCATATTTGTGATATTAATTTTGCGTTATCACTTAAAATCAATTAAAATGAAAAAGCTAATATCAACCATTTTTATTGCATTTGTAGGTGGTGTGGCTGCCATCGGTTTAAATGCTTTAATTTCTAAATCAATTGTTAACAATGAGACTGAACCGTTAATTCAGGCAGGAAGAAATTCGTTGATTAAGAATGTAAATCTTCCTTCAGAGATTAATTCTGAAACCGGGGATTTCAAGAAAGCAGCCGAAGAATCTTTAAACGCAGTTGTACATATTACAACGCAATCGGAACATGAAAATCTGGTTTATGATCCGTTCGCAAGATTTTTTGGAATGCAACCAAAATCTCAAACTTATGTTCAGCAAGGAAGTGGTAGTGGTGTTATTGTTAACAATAATGGTTATATCGTTACCAATAATCATGTGATAGCCGGAGCAGACCAAATAGATGTAATATTAAATGACAAGCGTAGCTATAAAGCAGAAGTTATCGGCGCCGATCCATCTACAGACATTGCTTTATTGAAAATTAAAGAGTCTGATTTGCCCTATTTAAACTATGGTAATAGTGACGATGTTAAAGTAGGTGAGTGGGTACTTGCCGTAGGAAATCCCTTCAATTTGTACAGTACTGTAACCGCAGGTATAATCAGCGCAAAGGGTAGAAACAATATTATTAGCAATAAAGAAAATCCTTTAGAGTCATTTCTTCAAACTGACGCCGCAGTTAATCCCGGCAATAGTGGTGGCGCTTTGGTTAATACAAAAGGCGAATTGATAGGAATAAACACAGCAATCGCAAGCAACAACGGTGCTTATCAGGGGTATTCGTTTGCTATACCTGTTAACATTGTGAAAAAGGTAATTGCTGATTTAGTTGAGTTTGGTTCTGTTCAGCGTGCATACATTGGCGTTTCCATTCGTGATATTGATGCACGATTTGCGAAAGAAAATCAGTTAAAAACGCTGAGTGGCGTTTTTGTTGCAGGATTAACGGAGGGAGGAAGCGCAAAAGAAGCCGGTATTAAGACAGGAGATATCATTACCGGAGTACAGGATGTGCCTGTAAAAGTTGTGAGCGAATTGCATGAACAAATTGCTAAATATCGTCCTGGCGACAAAGTTATTGTTAATTTAATTCGAGATGAAAAAGAGATGTCGTTGCCTGTGGTTTTAAAGAGTTTGGAAAACTCTACAACATTGGTGAAGAAAAGCTCAATCGAAAGAGTGAGCTTAGGAAAACATGGCGTTGCTCTTGCAAATGTTTCTAAGGAGCAATTGAGCAAACTTGGCGTAAAGAATGGTGTAAAAGTTGCAAAGCTTTCCGGTAAAAGTAAGCTAGCTTTGGCAGGTATTAAAGAAGGATTTATTATAACATCAATAAACAAGGCATTAGTTGGTGAAGCAGGTGAAACAGGCAAAATGCTGGATGATTTAAGTGGCGGTGTTTTAATTGAAGGAATATATCCCAATGGTATGCGTGCTTATTACGGTTTTGGTTTGTAAGAGATAAATTCAAAGGATAAGCGGTGAAGTTTTATCACCGCTTTTTTTATTTTTGCTTATGCGGAAAATACTATTTGTTTGTCTGGGAAATATTTGTCGGTCACCTTTGGCAGAAGGAATCATGTTGCATCTTAATGAGAAGCACGATTTGAGTTTAACCATAGACTCAGCAGGAACAGCAGGATATCACATAGGTGAAGCTCCAGACCCAAGAACGATTAAAAATGCCAGAGAAAATGGCGTTGATTTAAGAGCATTAAGAGCAAGGCAGTTCAAAGAAGAAGATTTCACAACCTTTGACAGAATTTTTGTCATGGATAAAAGTAATCTGAGAAATGTTTTATCACTGGCAAATACGGAAGCTGAAAGAAACAAAGTCGACTTACTCCTTAACTTAAGTCACCCCGGAAAAAACCTTGAAGTACCCGACCCATACTATGGCGGAGAAAAAGGTTTTCAAGAAGTATTTGATCTAGTAATGGAAGCCTGTGAAAGGTTAAGAAGTGAGATATGATTAGAAATAAAAAAGCGGCCGTGGCCGCTTTTATTAATTAATATTTTTATAATTCTTGCTAGTTAATGTGTAAAGAATCTTTTTTTGCCAGAAGTTCTTCTTCAGATTCAACGTTATCCTCATCTTTAATACAGCAATCAACCGGGCAAACAGCAGCACATTGGGGTTCGTCATGAAAACCAACACATTCGGTACATTTATCCGTCACAATATAATACACATCCATATCAACAGCAGGATTTGGATTGTCAACATCCACTTCTAAACCAGAATTCTTACCTTTAAAAGTTCCTTTTAAAGATGTTCCGTCAGAAAAACGCCATTCAGCACCACCTTCGTAGATTGCATTATTAGGGCATTCCGGTTCACAAGCGCCACAATTAATACATTCATCTGTAATTTTAATAGCCATTTTTGAGTAATTTTAGGTTTTAAACGTGCAAATATACGAGTATCTATGCAAATACAACAGCGAATTCAGGCATTTGTTCAATTAGGATTGTTTATTCAGGTTCATTTCTTGGAAAGCTCTACTGATAAGGACTTAGAATGGTTTGAGAAATGGGAAAAAGTTAAAAAAGAAGCTTACACATATAACAACTGGTTTATCCCAAAATTTGTGCAGGAATCAATCATGAATATTGCCGAGATGTTGAATGAAAAAGAGCTCAATCAGTTTGCTTCAGTTTTTAAAACAGATAAAAATCCTAAAACAGTTGCAATTATTTGCGCGGGTAATATACCAATGGTAGCTTTTCATGATATCATGATGACGTTACTATCAGGAAATAAGGCATTGGTTAAAACATCAAGTGATGATCCAATTTTAATTCCATTTTTGTTTAGATTACTGATTGAGATTGAACCTCAATTCAAAGATTTTATTTCATTTGCAGATGGTAAACTCGAGAAATTTGATGCGGTAATTGCAACAGGGAGCAATAATACTTCAAGCCATTTTGAATATTACTTCTCAAAATACCCTAACATTATCAGAAAGAACAGAAGTTCGGTTGCTGTATTAAATGGCGATGAATCTGACGAAGAATTAAAAGCACTTGGTAAGGATGTTTTTAGCTATTTCGGATTAGGATGCCGAAATGTTTCTCAGCTTTTGGTACCTGAAAACTATAATTTCGACAAGTTTTTTGAAGCTATTTTCGACTTTGGATTCTTAATTGAGAATAAGAAATATGGGAACAATTA
>JBFWYJ010000347.1:0-3930 GCA_050186555.1 Bacteroidia bacterium | reverse complement strand
TTAGGCATTGCTGCCAAACGCAAAGGAACTCCTTCTACAGCTGACATGGAAAAATTAGCCGACGAGTTCTTAATTGGAAAAGCTACTGTGTATGGTGCTGCAAGTTTTTACGATTTCTTAAAAGAAGAAAACAAAGGAAAAGAAGTTTATATCTGTAACGGCTCTTCTTGCATGACTGCAGGTACTCAAAAAAACCTGCGTAAAAAACTTAGTACGCATTTTGCTGCAGATAAAATTGGAGAAATGTGTTGTATGGGAAGATGCCATGAAAACAGCAGTTTCAACTACAAAGGAAAAAACTATTCAGGAAAAGATATTTCCAAAATTGCAGAAATCAAAAAGGGAAAATATAAAAGTCCGGGTACATACAATGTTGCACATATTGGCACGCCGGTGTTAACTGCTCCCTTTCTTGGCATTGATGAATTCTACGCAGATTTGTCTTCATGGATAAAGAAAGGCGCTGATGCTTTATTATCCGAATTAAAAGATTCAGGTTTAAGAGGACGTGGTGGTGCCGGCTTTCCAATTTCTTTCAAATTAGATTCATGCAGAAATACAGAAAGTGAAACCAAGTTTATAGTTTGTAATGCAGATGAAGGAGATCCGGGTGCTTATTCTGACAGGTATTTATTGGAAGAGCGACCTCATTTGGTTCTATTAGGCATGATGATGGCCGGATTTATCGCCGGAGCAAACATGGGCGTACTTTATATCAGAGCAGAATATCCTGAAGCAATTGAAATTACACAAAAAGCAATTGATGAATTAGCGAAGCGCAGATTAATTGGAGAAAACATTCTTGGAAGCGGATTCAACTATAACTTCAAAATAATCAAAGCACAAGGTGCATACATTTGTGGAGAAGAAACTGCTTTATTAAACAGTATTGAGGGGCAACGTCCGGAAGTACGCGTTCGTCCACCCTTCCCTACTCAACAAGGATTATTCAATAAACCAACGGTTGTCAATAATGTTGAAAGCTTAGCTTGCATTCCTTTTGTATTAAAAAATGGCGGAAAGAAATTTGCGTCAATAGGTCGCGAAAAATCTACCGGAACCAAATTAGTATCGCTAGACAGTTTCTTTAATAAACCCGGTGTTTATGAAGCGGATATGGGAACACCGCTGGATGATGTATTTAAAAAACTTGGCGGCGGATTAAAAGAAAAAATAAAAGCATTTCATATTGGCGGACCTTTAGGTGGGCTGGTACCGGCAAAGGAAACAAAGAAATTAAGTTTAGATTTTGAGTCATTCTCTGAAAATGGTTTTTTGCTTGGTCACGCATCAGTTGTGAGTTTACCTGAGAAATTTTCTATCCTTGAATACATTGAACACTTGTTTCAATTTACTGCACATGAAAGTTGTGGGAAATGTTTCCCATGCAGATTAGGTTCTACAAGAGGATATGAGTTAGTGAATAAAGCCAAGAGTGGCAAATTCAAAATCTCAAAAGAACTAATGAATGATTTGTTAGATACTATGGAAACCGGCTCTCTTTGCGCTTTAGGCGGAGGCTTACCATTACCAATAAAAAATGCCTTACAACATTTTGATAAAGAATTAAAACCATATTTCGAAAAATAAACGATATGAATAAGAATATTGCTTACATAGATGACAAAGCTTACGAGATTCAGGAAGGTGAAACTATTCTTGCTTTTCTTAAAAGAAATTTCGGAAAGGATTATGTCCCGACTTTGTGTGACGCACCAAATTTAGACCCATTTGGTTCTTGCAGAGTTTGCAGTGTTGATGTGGCCTTAAAACAGGACGGACCTGTTAAATCGCAAGCATCATGTCATACACCTGTAATGCCGGGTTCCTATATTTATCCGCATTCAGAGCGCATTCAAAAATTAAGAAAGAATATCGTTGAATTAGTTTTAACTGATCACCCGCTTGATTGCTTAACCTGTGAAGTAAACGGCAACTGCGAATTACAAACGGTTGCAGCAAAAGTTGGCGTTCGTGATGTTCGTTATCCTGAAGGAAAAAATCATTTGGACAGAGAAAAAGATTTAAGTCATGCATACATGACTTCTGATTTTTCAAAATGTATCAATTGTTTCCGTTGCGTAAGAGCGTGTGACGAGGTGCAAGGACAATTTGTTCTAAGTATGGCAGGAAGAGGTTTTGATGCACACATTGTCAAAGGTATGGAAACTACTTTCGAACAATCAGATTGCGTTAGCTGTGGCGCATGTTCGCAAGCTTGTCCTACTTCTGCTATCAGTGACATTTTCGAATCAAAATCTGTTGCTAAACTGGATAAAACAAGAACTGTTTGTACATATTGTGGTGTAGGCTGTAATTTGGAAGTGAGCACTAAAAATGGTAAGATATTATCGATACAAGCGCCGTATGAAGCCGAAGCCAATGGCGGACATACCTGCTTGAAAGGACGATATGCCTTTAAATTCTATGATCATCCGGATCGCTTAAAGACACCAATGATTCGTAAAAATGGTGAATTAGTTCCGGTAAGTTGGGATGAAGCATACGATTTTATGGCAGACAAATTTACCTCATTGAAGAATGAATTTGGTCCGGATTCAATTGCTGGTATTTCATCAGCAAGAACGCCTAATGAAGAAAATTATCTGATGCAAAAATTCATCAGAGCGGTTATAGGAACAAATAATATCGACTGTTGCGCGAGAGTTTGCCACTCCCCTACAGCATTAGGCATGCAAAGGGCATTTGGAACAGGAGCAGCAACCAACTCTATTGAAGATTTAGCTTATACGGATTGTATTTTAGTAATCGGAGCAAATCCAACAGACGCTCATCCAGTAACAGGTGCAAAAATTAAGCAACGCATGATGCAAAGTTCTGTTAAGAGTATTATTGTTGACCCTAGAAGAACAGAATTAGCACGTTATGCTACATATCACTTGCAATTAAGACCTGGTACAAATGTTGCCTTGTTAAATATGATGTTGTATTACATTATCACTGAAAATGTAGTAGATCAAACATTTGTTGATACCAGAACGGAAGGATTTGAAGATTTCAAAAACAATATTTTGAAATTAGACATGGATGAAATGGCGAAAGTAACAGGTGTTGACAAGAATTTAGTAAGAGAGGCTGCTATAACATATGCTACAGCAAAAGCAGCAATGGAATTTCATGGGTTAGGTGTTACAGAACAAAAACAAGGAACATTTACCGTGCAATTGATCGCTGATTTAGCGATGATTACCGGTAATATTGGTAAAAAAGGTGCTGGCGTTAATCCGTTAAGAGGGCAAAATAATGTGCAAGGTGCAGCAGACATGGGCGCTCAACCTCATCAAGGGGCGGGCTATTTGGATGTTACAAAACCTGAAATTCAGAAAAAATACAATGAATTTTATGGCGTTAATGTAGTGCCTAACCACATCGGTTGGAAAATTCCTGAAATGTTTAACGAAGCCATAAACGGTAACTTAAAAGCGCTATGGATTATTGGTGAAGATGTCGTTCAAACTGACCCGAATACTCAAAAAGTAATTAAGGCACTTTCAAATTTAGATATGTTAGTTGTTTCTGAATTATTCATGACAGAAACAGCGAAGTTGGCTACAGTATTATTACCATCGTCATCCTTCTTAGAAAAAGAAGGAACATTTACGAATGGAGAAAGAAGAATTCAAAGAGTACAAAAAGTAGTTGAGCCAATTGATGGCACAAAACCTGATGGACAGCAGGTTGTGGACATGATGAACAGAATGGGTTATAAGCAAGCTGATTATACCGCTGCAGGAGTTTTAGAAGAGATTTCTAAAATTGTTCCATTCTTTGCAGGTGTTAAATGGGAAGAATTAGGTGACAATGGCAAACAATGGCCTGTTTTGCCTGATGGAACAGATACTAAAATGCTGCACACAACTGAATTTAAAAGAGGAAAAGGAGCTTTTACTTTTAAGGATTGGGAAGAAT
>JBFWYJ010000346.1:0-3937 GCA_050186555.1 Bacteroidia bacterium | reverse complement strand
AAAATCGCTCTAGCAATGCTAATTCTTTGTTTTTGTCCGCCGCTTAACTTCCCTCCTCTGTCGCCAATATTGGTTTCATAACCATCCGACATTCCCATAATAAACTCATGAGCATTAGCCATCTTTGCAGCTTCAATCACTTCCTCTTTGGTTTTATTTTTTATACCGAAGAGAATATTATTCATCACCGTATCATTCATTAAAACACTTTCCTGTGTAACAACACCAATTAAGTTCCTTAAAGATTTTGTTTGCACTTTTTTAATATCATGCCCATCAATTAACAACTCACCCTTATCAGCCTCATAAAATCTTGGAATCATATCTGCCAGGGTTGTCTTACCGCTTCCACTCTGTCCTACTAAGGCTATTGTTTTCCCCTTTTGAATTTCCAAATTGATTCCCTTCAATACATACCCTTGTCCGGATTTATGATACATAAAAGAAACATCTTTGTACTCAATGGATTTATCAAATGAATTTAATACAACTGGATTCGCAACATCTTTAATCGTTATTTCCGCATCCAATATTTTACCTATTCTTTCCTCACTGGCTATTCCTTTTTGAATATTGTTGTAGGAAGTAGTTAATTGTTTGATAGGCGGAATAAGCTGTGAAGCCAATCCAAAATAAGTGATAAACAAAGAAGCTTCCAGGTTGCCATTAAACACCATGCTTCCACCAATAAAAAGAATCATCATCAGTATTCCCATGACTATCGATTCGCTTAAAGGAGAGCTCAAATCTGTTTGTCTATACACTCTTAATGATTGCTTGTAAAATTTCTGATTGGTATTTTCAAACTTTTCACTTAAATAATGCTCGGCATTAAAAGCCTTGATCACTTTAATGCTTCCCAATGTTTCTTCAATCAGGCTTATCAAATGTCCTAATGTTTCCTTCGCCCGTCGTGATGCTCCTTTTAAACTTCGTGCAATTAACGCAATAAATATGGCCGCTATTGGCAACAATAATAAAATGTACAAAGTGAGTTTTGTACTAATGATTAGCATTAGTGTAACAATGATGATAACAGTCAATGGCTCTCTGAAAATCATCTCTAATGTTTGCATGATACTCCATTCTATTTCCAAAACGTCAGTTGTCATTCTGCTGATTAAATCTCCTTTCTTTTCTTCACTATAATAACTCAAAGGCAAATTAACCGACTTACTATACATTTTGTTTCTTAAATCTCGCACTACTCCATTACGGATTGGGGCAATAAAAAACATGGCAAAATACCTGGCAATGTTTTTAAGAAAAGTCATGATGAAAACCAAAGTACATATTAAAGTTAGTGCACCGGCCTTGCCTTTACTTACCACTAAAGCTGCCAAATGATAATTACTGATGTTTCTAAAATAGGAAGAAGAAAATGAAAATGCAGGCTTTCCCTGGTTTAAAATCTCATTGATTTGGCTCAAATCATACTTAAATAACAAATCCAAAAAAGGGGCGATAAGCGCCAAAGTTGTTGCAGAAAAGACAGCAAACAGCACATTGAAAAGGATATTTAAGAATGTGTATCCCTTGTAATTCTTGGTGTATTTTAGAACTGAAAACAGTTTCAGCATAGTGTTGCGAAGATACAAACATAAACGAATCTCTTGAATATTTATTATGTTTTGGTAACAAATGCTTACCTTTAAGCTATGGATAGTGTAAGACAACAAAAGGTCAATAAATTAATACAAAAGGAGCTGGCGGAAATATTTAGAAATGAATCCAGAAGTCTGTTTGGTGGGGCATTTATTTCTGTAACCGTTGTGCGTGTTAGTCCGGATCTTGGAATTGCAAAAGTCTATGTAAGTATCATGGCGGCAAAAGACAGGGATGCCATATTCAACTTAATCAAAGACCAAACATCTATTATCCGTAAAAAGTTAGGTAACATTATTGGTAAGCAAATCCGTGTTATTCCTGAATTACATTTCTATTTAGATGATTCTTTGGATTATGCCATGAAAATTGAAGAATTACTAAAAAAGTGATTTGAATCTAAGTTTCTTTATAGCCAAAAGGTATTTAATTTCTAAAAAGACTAATAATGCCATTAACATTATTAGTTGGATTAGCATTGTGGCTATTGCAGTAACAACGGCAGCTCTGGTGGTAATTCTATCTGCCATGAACGGACTGACAGGAGCGGTTGCAGGATTATATAATTCGCTGGAGCCTGATTTAAAAATAATCTCGGTAAATCAGAAATATTTCGAACTCGACCAATCAACTATAAACAAAATTAAAAACACTAAAGGCGTTGAATTAATTTCTTTCACCTATTCTGATAAAGCCTTATTAAAAAATGGCGACAAGCAATCATTAGTTTCGGTAAAAGCTGTGGATAGTTTATTTAATAAGGTTACTAAACTTGATTCAACTATTATTGATGGTTTTAATTGCTTAAACGGTGAAGGAAACAATATTGTAATTGGACAAGGCATAGCTGCTAACTTGTATATCAACATTATGGAGTATTCAAGTGAATTAAGTTTACTGAGTCCGAAAAAAGGTAAATCAGGAGGTTTGAGTCCTGAAGATGAATTTAATCAGGTGCATATAACGCCTTGCGGTGTTTTTTCCATTAATGATGAATTCGACTATCAATTTGTCTTTATTAATAAAAGTGTTGTAGAAAAGTTATTTGAAGACAACAAAAGATACAGTGCCATTGAAATAAAGTGCGATGGAAATGAAGATGAAACAAAGGAAGAACTTAACTCACTTTTAGGAAAAGACTTTTCAGTGAAAAACAGATATGAACTAAATGATGTTTTATTTAAAACATTGGAAACAGAAAAAATGGCAACATTTATCATATTGGCCTTTATACTTGTAATTGCAACTTTTAATATCATTGGAGCATTAACAATGTTAATTATTGAAAAGAAAAAAGACATAAAGACTTTATTCAGTTTAGGTGCAGATATTTCTTTGGTGAGAAATATTTTTATGCGCGAAGGATTTCTAATTACAGGAGTTGGTGCTATCAGCGGCTTACTAATTGGTTTGTTTGTTTGCTGGCTGCAAATCAAATACCATTTCGTGAAATTTGGGGATGAATTTATAATCCCATATTATCCGATAGAAATCCAATTCAGTGATTTAATTAATATCATTGTGGTAATAATGCTAATAGGCTTTTTCGCAGCGCTTTATCCTGTTAGGTTTTTTACTAAGAAATCTAAGCTGTATTAATTAACGGTAACCGTAATTTTTGAGGCGATTATCATTACTTCTCCAGTCTTTATCCACTTTAACAAATAGTTCAAGATAAACTTTCTTACCAAAAAAAGTCTCACAATCTTTTCTGGCTTCGGTACCTATTTTTTTAAGAGCAGCCCCCTTATTACCGATAATAATACCTTTCTGGCTATCCCGCTCTACAACAATATCAGCTTGTATCTTGATAATGCTTTCTTCTTCCTTAAAGGAATTCACTAATACTTCTACACTGTATGGGATTTCCTTTTTATAATTAAGTAATATTTTTTCACGGATTATTTCTGAAACGAAAAAGCGTTCTGTTTTATCCGTTAGCGTATCATTAGCGTAAAATGCTTGTCCTTCAGGAAGCAAATCAACAATCCTATTTAAAACGAGATCTAAATTAAATTGCTTTAAAGCAGAAATCCCTATTATTTCAGCATTTGGCAAAAGTGCCTTCCATTTTTGAACTTTCTCCTCAAGTTTTTCTTGATTAGCTAAATCCAATTTATTAATTAAAACAAGGACGGGACTATCTGACTTCGATAGCTTCTTGATATACGTTTCATCTAGTTCTATATCTTCAAATACATCTGTAATAACAAGAAATAAGTCGGCATCAGAAAAGGCTTCCACAACAAAATGCTTCATTGTTTCCTGCACCTTATAGTTGGGTTTTAATATGCCGGGCGTAGCGCTATAAACGTTGTGATAGTTATCAGTT
>JBFWYJ010000345.1:0-3942 GCA_050186555.1 Bacteroidia bacterium | reverse complement strand
ATATCCCAAAATTGGCTTTGCCTGTTAAAACTTATTTTCTCCCCAATAGACTTGCTTGCCTACTTTCATTAATCAGCTGATAATCTTTCAGTACTATTTTTTTAAATTCTTCGAAAGTAAGCGAACCGGTCATTGTATTTGCTTTTTGACTCATAAGTACGTAATATGTTGCTCAAACACAAATATAACAATTTGTTGATTGCTTGTGGCACTTGTTAGAAGATTTCACAATAGGATAATTAATCTTCTCAAAAGTGGCGTAAATCCACACAATTTAGTATCTTTGCTTGATTTTTTAACCTATGTTGTAATTAGGATTTATGATTAAGATTACTTTGCCTGACGGTTCTGTCAGAGAGTACCCAAAGGGTACAAATTCGCATCAAATTGCTTTAAGTATTAGTGAAGGTTTAGCCAGGAATGTGATTTCTGCTAAAGTGAACGGTGAAGTTTGGGATAGTTCCAGACCTATCGAGTCAGATGCTACAGTTCAATTATTAACATGGAATGATGATGATGGAAAAGCCACATTCTGGCATTCTTCAGCGCATTTAATGGCTGAAGCATTAGAGTTTTATTACCCGGGAATTAAGTTCTGGGTTGGGCCGCCAATAGAAAACGGTTTTTACTACGATGTAGATTTAGGTGATAAACAAATTACGCCGGCAGATTTTGAAAAGATCGAAAAGAAAATGATGGAACTTGCCAAAGAAGGGAATGCCTATGAAAGAAAGGAAATGAAGAAATCTGAGGCCATCAGTTATTTCAAAGAGAAACAAGACGAATACAAACTAGATTTGCTGGAAAGATTGGAAGATGGTACTATTACTTTCTACACACAAGGAAATTTTACTGATTTATGTCGCGGTCCCCATATTCCAAAAACAGATATTATCAAGGCATGCAAAGTATTAAACGTTGCCGGTGCTTATTGGAAAGGCGATGAAAAAAACAAAATGCTTACCCGTGTTTACGGCATTACTTTTCCCAAGGACAAAGAATTAAAAGAATACTTAGTAAGACTTGAAGAAGCTAAAAAACGTGATCACAGAAAATTAGGTAAGGAATTGGAACTTTTTACATTCAGCGAAAAAGTTGGAATGGGCTTGCCTTTGTGGCTACCTAAAGGAGCTGCATTAAGAGAGCGTTTGGAGAAATTTATGCGCGATGCGCAAACGAAAGCAGGTTATTTACCGGTTATCACTCCACATATTGCGTTAAAAGATTTGTACGTATGTAGCGGTCATTATGATAAATACGGAGCAGACTCCTTTCAACCAATCAATACGCCGCATGAAGGAGAACAGTTCTTTTTAAAGCCAATGAATTGTCCTCATCACTGTGAAATCTATAAATCCACCCCAAAATCTTATAAGGATTTACCGGTAAGGTATGCAGAATTCGGAACGGTTTATCGATACGAGCAGCATGGTGAGTTGCATGGTTTAACAAGGGTAAGAGGATTTACGCAAGATGATGCGCACTTATTTTGCAGACCGGATCAGGTGAAAGAAGAGTTCTGTAAAGTAATAGATTTGGTATTGTATGTATTTAACGCATTAGACTTTAAAGATTATACCGCTCAAATTTCCTTAAGAGACCCTGAGAACAAAGCTAAATATATTGGGACGGATGAAAATTGGGACTTAGCTGAAGCTGCTATTATTGAAAGTGCTAAAGAAAAAGGTTTAAAAACAGTAGTAGAATTAGGTGAAGCTGCGTTTTATGGTCCTAAATTGGATTTTATGGTAAAGGATGCCATTGGTAGAAAGTGGCAATTAGGAACCATCCAGGTTGATTATAACTTACCGGAAAGATTTCAGTTAGAATATACCGGCAGCGATAATCAAAAGCACCGTCCGGTAATGATACACAGAGCTCCTTTTGGAAGTTTGGAAAGATTTGTTGCAGTTCTTATTGAGCATTGCGGTGGAAACTTCCCATTATGGTTAACACCTGAGCAATTTGCAGTTTTACCAATAAGTGAAAAATTCAATGAATTTGCTCAAAACGTTGTCAACGAGCTTACCGCTGGCGGATTAAGAGGAAAGCTGGATGACAGAAATGAAAAGATAGGTAAAAAAATCAGAGATAACGAATTAAACAAAATTCCATACATGCTAATTGTGGGTGAAAAAGAAGCAGCCGATAATAAGGTAGCGGTTCGTCAACACGGAAAAGGAGATATCGGCGTGATGACTTTTTCTGAATTCATTGAATTAGTTTCAAAAAACATAGAACAAGATTTTAAACAAAAATCTATTAATTAGCGGATTATCAACGATTTTTTATACTTTTGCGTGGATTTTAATCAAATTAAGAACAATAAAAACGGAGGTATTTATTACTAACACAGGTAACTCAAACAGCAACTCTTCCAATTCTTCACAAAATAAAGGTGAATTTAAGAAGCCGTTTAACAGGCCAAGAGGCTTAAAAGCAGGCTTTCGCAGACCAGGCGTTAAGGAAGAACTTCACAAGGTTAATGAAAGAATTTATGCGAAAAAAGTTCGCGTTGTAGGTGAAGGAATTGAATCTGGTATCTTTTCTATTACCGAGGCATTGGAAATGGCTAAGGAAGCGGGATTAGATTTGGTGGAAATTGCGCCTAATTCAGATCCGCCTGTTTGTAAAATAATTGACTACAGTAAATTTCTTTACGAGCAAAAGAAGAAAGCTAAAGAAATGAAAGCTAAGGCGGCAAAGGTTGTTATTAAAGATATCCGCTTTGGTCCTAATACCGATGAACATGATTATAATTTCAAAAAGAATCATGCCATGAAGTTTTTGAAAGAAGGATTTAAAGTAAAAGCATTTGTATTCTTCAAAGGCCGACAAATAGCTTTCAAAGAACAAGGTGAATTATTGCTTCTAAGATTTGCTAACGATTTAGAGGAGTATGGAAAGGCAGAGCAGTTGCCTCTAATGGAAGGTAAAAAAATGCAAATGATTTTAGCGCCCAAAAAAGCTAAATAAACACTAAAATAGTTAACGGTCCTTTGGGCCGTTTTTTATTGAACAAAATTTGTACTAACTTGTTGATTAAATATGAAACTAATAATCACTTTAGCCTTAAGTTGGCTCATGTTTGCAGGTAATGATTCTTTGACTATTAATACGGTTATGAAAATGAAAAACGTGCACGAATTTGAAGTAAAAACAATTGATGGAGAAACCATCTCATTATCAAAATTTAAAGGAAAAAAACTCTTAATTGTAAATGTAGCCAGTGAATGCGGTTATACGCCACAATACAAACCATTACAAGAACTTAGTGATAAGTACAAAGACAAGTTGGTTGTGATAGGATTTCCTGCTAATAATTTTGGTGCTCAGGAACCCGGAACGGAGTCTGAAATAAAATCTTTTTGCAGTAAAAATTATGGGGTAACGTTTCCGATGATGTCGAAAATAAGTGTTAAGGGATCAGATATGCATCCTCTATACCAACATTTATCTAACAAGGAAAGTAACGGTGTATGTTCTGACGCTCCAAATTGGAATTTTTGCAAGTATTTGGTTGATGAAAATGGAAAGGTGATTAAATTTTTTCCAAGTAAAGTTGACCCATTAAGTAAAGAGATTACAGATTTAATCTAAAAATTATTTAGTTTTTGTCTTTTAACCTTAAATTAACCTGCCGATAATCTTTCGTTCAGTTTCGAATTAGGTTATGATATTTGTTAGATTTTCATCGATTAATTTTTTTTTACGTTAATTGTTTTTACATTAGCGGCACTAAATTAATAACCACAAAAAACAAATTATGAAAAAAATTATTCTACCATTAGTGTTAGGTGTTTTCATGTTTACTTCATGTACGAAACAACTTTCTAACAACTCAATGAATTCAGTTCAATTTCCGGGAGTGACTGTAAGCTGTTCAGATTTTAATTTAGCTAGTGACGTTTCTGCTGATGGTGATGTAATGGAATTGACTAG
>JBFWYJ010000344.1:0-3987 GCA_050186555.1 Bacteroidia bacterium | reverse complement strand
GATTTTAATGAACATAAAGAAATATATTCCGCTCTGTCTGATTCAATTGCATTTTTGAAATCCAAGATCTATGATAACACTGCAAGTAAGGAGGCTAAATTTCTTTTTGAAAAAATTGAAGCGAAGCAAATGATATTTGAGAAAAAGCATACGCGGGTGTATGAAATACTTGAACAATCACTCGCAACAACGGCAGGAAATCAAGAAGACTCGATTTTCTGTTATTCTAAACTGAGGCAAGCATATATAAATCTCAATTATTTGAATAAAGCAGTTGAAGCAAATATTTGGCACGATAAATTAGTTTTAAGAAGCAACAATCCTGAAAGAAAAAGAGATATTTTCCCAAAAAGTAGAATTTATGATTTGTTCGGCTTGTATCATCAGGCTATCAAAGAACGCAGAAATGAGTTTAATAAAGAGTATGAATTAAGAAAAAATGATACAGATTTTGTTGTTGGTTTTTGGAATGATATCGGTGTATACTATAACCGATTAAGAATTGGGGATAGTGCAATTCCTTACTTTAGAAAGGCTTCAGAATTAATAAGCAAGAAATTAGCATACTCTCCTAAAAAGGATCATTATAATTTTTTTAAAAGTTTAATAGAAGGCAATATGGCTTTGTCGTTTACTTTTAATGGAGAATACGAAAAAGCAATACCTTACCTAAAGGCAGATTGTTATAATAGCTTGAGGGTAAATGATCAAATGAGTGCTTTTAACAGCTATGTTGTTTTGGCTAGGTGCTATCTTGAAACAAATAAGACCAGGCTGGCGGTTCTTTCCGCAGACACAGCCTATTCGTTGAGTTTGAAAATAAGGAGGCCTTTGACGCGATTAAGAATGTATGAGCTTAATGCAGAATTAAATTCAAAGCTTGGAAATTTTGAAAAAGCAGCAACAAACTATAAAAAGTATATTGTGCTAAAAGATTCACTTACAAAGATTGAAAAAGAACTTGAATTATTAAACCAACAAGTTGCACTTGAAATTACATCAAAAGATCTAGAATTAGAGGAGAAAAATAAAATGTTGCAATTGTCTCAAGTTAAAGAAGCGAAACAGAATGCTTTTAAAGCATACATGCTGGCAGGGATAATAATTTTATTGTTATTAATTACTTTTTTATTCTATTCTAATAGAATTACAAGAAAGAGGGAAGATGAATTGGTTTTGAAAAGCCAAAAAATCGAAGAGCAAAATAATTTAATCACGTCTGCGCTTCAAGAAAAGGAATTATTACTGAAAGAAGTGCATCATCGTGTAAAAAATAATCTTCAAATTATTAGCAGTATCCTTAACCTGCAAATCGATAAAATGAAAGAAGGAGAGGTTAAGGATTTGTTTAAAGAGATTAAATTGAGAATTAATTCTATTGCAATTACTCATCAAATGCTTTACCAGAAAGGAACTGTACACAGAGTAAACTTGAAGGAATATGTTACGAATCTAGTGTCGCAAATAGGACAAAGCATTGATGATTATAGTGTTAATGTTTCCGTGGATATTGAGGATGATAATTTTTCATTACCAATAGATGCTGCCATTCCTCTAGGACTTTTGTTAAATGAGATGTTAACCAATTCATACAAGCACGCATTCCCGGAAAAGAAAAAAGGAAACATCAAGATACATTCATTTACAAGAGGAAATCAACTAATGCTTGAAGTGTCTGATGATGGCGTTGGAATGAAGGAAGATACTAAAAGCTCACAAGAAAGTTTGGGCTTAGAGTTAATAGAAATATTAATAGACCAATTAGGCGCGGAAATGGTTCGAGATGTAACTAATGGAACAAGTTACAAGATGATTATAGAAATTAATTAGAAGTTTCTTTTCAATTCTAAACCCGCCACAGGCTTATAAACCATTGCAAACTTCTCGACCTTAACATAACTTGGATCGAGACCAAATGCACGGGTTTCGCTTAAGCTGAATTTTTTCAGAAAGAAGTATGCCCGAAGGATGATGCTTTCTATAAATGGTAACTCATTCTCATAAGAAAGGACTTTTTCAATAACAATAAACCTGAAATCACCAATTATTTTATTTTTGTTTAAAGATTCATACCTACTTGTAATATCAACTTCCTTGTTTTTTACCAATTCTTCAACAACGTGCCTAAACATTAAATTAATTCTTGGAGCAACTCTAAAACCTAATTTAAAATCAACACGAATAATATCATCTTTAACTACGTGAGTAACTTTGTACTCCATCCTATAAGGCTCATCACATACGTCCACATGCACAAACCAATATAAATCAGCACGCTTTGGTCTTCTCTGAAGAATGGAGTAGATTATTTTTTCCTCAATCTCCTCAGGGTTGTTAGCGCTAGTCATAAAAACTAAATGTGTAGCGTATTTTGGCATGGTAATATCTCTGCTTAAATCAACCAATTTGGAAGCATGATCTGAAAGCTTCACCATTCCTACATATCGCTGCCTAATCATTTTGGCGGTGTACCAAGTTCCCATTATCAAAGCAAGAAGTAACGCTATTATTAATGTGATGTAACCACCTTTTGTAAATTTATCAAGGTTAGCAACTAGGAACGCGATTTCGATTATTAAATATGTTCCAATAAAAACATATCGAAACCATTGAGGGTATTTTTTTATTTTCAAGAAAAATGCCAGAAGCCTTGAAGACATTAACATACCTAGAATGATTGTCAAGCCGTAAGCAGCCTCCATGTTTGAAGACTCTTTGAAGAACAAGACAATAGCAACACAGCCAGCATACAATAGCCAATTAATAGAAGGAATATACATTTGTCCCATTAATTCGGTTGGGTATTTAATTTTAACTTTTGGCCAAAAATTTAGTCGCATGGCCTCGTTAATCAAAGTATATGAGCCACTGATTAATGCTTGTGAAGCTACTACTGTTGCGCATGTTGCGATACTAATTCCCACCGGTAAGAACCAAGTTGGCATAAGTCCATAAAATGGGTTAGCGTTTTCAAGGTACTCGCCTTCCCTTGCTAATAACCAAGAGGTTTGGCCAAGGTAATTAAGTACAAGCATTGATTTTACGAATATCCAACTGATTCTAATATTCTTTCTACCACAATGACCCATATCCGAGTACAGCGCTTCAGCTCCGGTTGTACACAAGAAAACTGCCCCAAGAATCCAAAATGCGCCGGGATATTGAATTAATAAACTAATACCGTAGTATGGATTCAAAGCTTTTAAAGCGGAGAAATCACTGGAAATACCCACGATACCAAAGAAACCTAGCATTAAGAACCAAATCAACATTATTGGACCAAAAAACTTGCCAATAAACTTTGTACCAAATTGCTGAATAAAGAATAATCCTGTTATTATGGCTATCACAATAGGAATTGTCGGAATGTGGCTTAATGAAGGGATTAATCTTAAACCTTCTATGGCAGAAGAAACTGAAATTGGCGGTGTGATGATGCCTTCTCCCAAAATACAACAACCACCAATAATCGCAGGAAAAATTAACCACTTAACCCTGGCTTTTTTTACTAATGTATAGAGTGAGAAAATTCCGCCTTCACCTTTGTTATCGGCCCTTAAAGTAAAAATTACATATTTAATGGTTGTTTGGAGGGTTATTGTCCAAAACACAAGAGACATTCCACCAATAATTAAATCGGCATTAATAACACTTTCTCCCACAATTGCTTTCATCACGTAGAGAGGTGAAGTACCAATATCACCATAAATAATTCCAAGCGTAACTATTAGTCCGCCTAAGGTTACTTTACTCATTTGACTGTTGTGAGAGGCCATTTTGTTTTAAAAACAGCCACAAAAGTACTATTATTTGACATTTATATATCATATTTTAGATAAACTAAGTCTTTTAACAAGTGGCTATCATAATTTACAAAACAAAAGTGCGTTTTTAAGTGTAGAGCTATTGTAAATTTTGGGGATAGAGAGAAATGAAGTAACTTTAATGTCCCGGTGGTTTCGTCAATGAGAAGAGTTTGGTTATTTT
>JBFWYJ010000343.1:0-3998 GCA_050186555.1 Bacteroidia bacterium | reverse complement strand
GAGTGGGTGAGATCGGGATTGTTGATTTCGACAGGATTGATGAATCTAATCTTCAAAGACAAATATTATATACTGTTGACGATATCGGTAAATTCAAATCTGAAGTCGCAGAGAATAAGCTTTCCAGGCAAAACCCTTTTGTTCGGTTTACAATTTATACTGAACAACTCAACAATCAAAATGCGTTAGAGATCCTAAAGGATTTTGACATCGTTGTGGACGGAACAGATAACTTTCCTACCAGGTACTTAGTAAATGATGCTTGTACAATCCTTGATAAACCATTAATTTATGGCTCCATTTATCGCTTTGAAGGACAGGTTTCGGTTTTTAATTATACAAATAAGAATGGAATAAAAGGTCCGACATATCGTTGTCTTTTTCCTGCACCTCCAACGCCCGAGTCTTCTCCGAACTGTTCTGCCATAGGGGTGTTAGGTGTGCTGCCCGGTATTATTGGAACTATGCAGGCGAATGAAACAATTAAACTTATTACAGGCGCAGGCGAAACACTATCTGGGAAATTGCTTCTCATAAATGCCCTAACAATGAATTTCGATATGATTGAAATTCAGCGTAACAATGAAGCAATAAAAGAAGCGATGTTAAACCATGAAATTTTTTTAAAGACAGATTATAATTTCGTTTGTGAAGACTTACAAAAAACGGAAAAGATTAAAAATGTAACTGCAAAAGAACTCATGATGTTACTGAACAAAAAAGAAGAGTTGCAGATCCTGGATGTACGGGAAGAAGGAGAAATGCCGGACGTCGAAGAACTTGTTGATTTACAAATTCCTCTTGTTTGTCTTGCAGAATTGGTAGAGAAGATTTCCAGGAAAAAAAAAGTAATTGTTTTTTGCAGGAGTGGAGGAAGAAGTAAAAAAGCAATTGAATTGTTACAGAAAGATTTTGGTTTTGTCAACCTTTATAACCTGGATGGAGGAATATTGGAATGGTTAATGAATAAAAATTAGTTTGCGAATACTATGCGCAGCTATTAATAATTGCAAACATGAAGGAAACGAAAAAACACAATGTATTCATCGCCGGGCCAATTACACCTGGCTTCATAGCGGAAGCTATTGAGAAGCATAGTACAAAAAAAACAATTGGCGCTCATGATATTTTTCTTGGGCAGGTGCGCAATGATAATATTGAAGGCAAAATTGTACAGTCCATTGATTATTCTACTTACGAGGAGATGGCTAATGAAAAATTCTATGAAATACGGGAAAGTGCTTTTGAAAAGTTTAACCTTACCTGTATGCACATTTATCACAGCTTAGGAGAGGTAAAAGCCGGAAACATATGTTTATTTGTTTTTGTTTCTTCTGTACATCGTAAAGAGGCATTTGATGCTTGCCGTTGGATAGTGGAGGAAATAAAAGCAAATGTTCCTATATGGGGAAAAGAAATATTTGACGATCAAACACATGTGTGGAAAGAAAACATTAAATAAATGACATTACAAATATGGTAGATATAACATATAAGTCAAGCAGTCTCAGGGAAGCCATTGCCCAGGCAATAGTTAAGGTGAGCAAACAGGAAACTATTGATGCAATTAAAAATAAAACTGTTCCTAAAGGAGATGTTTTTGAAATGGCGAAAACAGCCGGCTTGTTTGCGGTTAAACGTACAAGTGACATGATTCCGGATTGTCATCCGCTGCCTGTGGAATACACTGCTGTTCGTTATGTGATAAAAGACCTGGAAGTTCATATTGAAATGGAGGTACATACAATTTATAAAACAGGAGTGGAGGTAGAGGCGATGCACGGTGTTTCTATTGTAGCACTCACTATGTATGATATGTTAAAACCTATTGATAAATCAATTGAGATTGCCTCCATAAAGCTGAAAGAAAAAAAAGGCGGCAAATCTGATTTTACAGATAAATTTCGCAAAGATCTTAAAGCGGCTGTTGTTGTTTGTTCTGATAGTATTTCCGCCGGTAAAAAGGAAGATAAAGCTGGGAAGGCAATTATTAAAAAACTAGAGACATGTAAAGTTGCGGTCTCAGATTATTCTATCATTCCTGATGAAACAAAAGATATACGGGACAAAATTGAGAAACTATATGGATTAAAAAATGACATTATTATTTTAACAGGTGGCACCGGCCTTTCTCCTCGTGATGTAACGCCGGAAGCTATCCGGCCTCTGCTTGATAGGGAAATTCCGGGTATAATGGAAGCAGCAAGAAATTACGGACAGGACCGCATACCTTTTTCTATGCTTTCGCGCGGTGTTGCTGGGATGAAAGGAAATACACTCATTCTTGCTTTGCCTGGCTCAACAAAAGGAGCGAAAGAAACAATGGATGCTTTATTCCCTTTTATACTACACATTTTCAGAATAATTGAAGGCGCTCAACATTACTCATAAAAAACTTTAACTATGATAATAACAGATTTCAGCGATAATTACCTCATGTATGAAAACATGTCGATTTGGGAAGTAAGATCGCTTCCGGAATTTTTCAAAGCCCACGAAAATTTGCTTGAGATTTTTGAAAAGGAATACGGCTTTCCTTTTGATAAATTAAATGAGCAGGAAAACTTTAAAGACAAGGAAATTATGGTTGTGTCTAAACTCCTGGATCATTTCGGAGACAAACATTTTTTTGTTTTTTCTTCTAACGACAAACACCACAATGATCTGAAGACTCTGCAAGATAGAAAAACCATAAATTTTGGAATTGATATTCATGTAATTCACCCCAGTAGAATATATGTGTTGGAAATGGATAAGACAAAGGATTTAAAAATGTACGATCGTTGATTTAAAGTAAGCTCTTGTATGGCAGATCGCTCAATATTTAAAAAAAATCTAAAGTATCATCGGCTTATTGTTTTAGGCATTGTTCTTTCTTATATATGGATTCAATACGAATACAGTTCAGGCAACTGGAATTATAGCAATGGCCAGCCTAAAATTGACGGACAACATGTTAATGGTAAAGACGAAGGACAATGGACTTGGTTCTATAAAAATGGTAAAAAACAAATGCAGGGAACATTTTTGCATGGAAAACGAAACGGCTTATGGATTATATGGGATACAAGCGGAAATAAGTTGAGTGAAAGTGAATACAAAAATGACCAATTAAATGGGGCATTTACACGCTGGTATTCCAATGGAATTATAGAAAGTAAAGGAACTTATGTGGATGATAAATTAAATCAAGTTACATACCATAATCAGGATGGGACATTAAAAGTGGAAAAGTAATATGAGGGAATATTGCATTTATCCAAACGTCCAAAACCGTTATGATGTTCTTAGAAACAAAATTTGAAGCGGATATCTAAAAATAATTCACGTTAATCTATTATTCATTAGGAAGTTTTATGATTTGCATCATATTATTTTGGGAACTTTTCCCGGAACTTCACTTTCACTAAAATAAGTAGCATGATTATAAAAAAAATCAATTCCCGTTTAGGAGAAAAATTATTTTTCTTAATTGTCCTGCTGTATATTATTAATACGGCATTTACAGGTTGTAAGAAAGAGGATCATTCAGAGCATGATATTCCACACGATGAGGTTGGGGTTCCATACCTTCCGTACGCAGTGTATGTTGCTGATGAGGAAGATGAAAGTATAACAGTTATTGATCCCATAGCAAATGTAAAAATTGGAAGTATAATGCTTGGGGATCATTCTAATTCTTCTTTGATGTTGATTCCGCACAATGTGCAGGTGGCACCTGATGGTAAAACAATTTGGGTAACAGGCACTGCGCATGATAGCGGTGGAATGGAACAGGTCATTGTCATAGACCCGGTTGCAAATCATAGTATAATTAAGCGGATTAATATAGGAACCAATCAGCATTTGGCACATGTGGTATTGGATAGCACTTCAACTTATGCCTATGTAACCGCTAATGAAAGTAATGAGGTGGTCAAAATTGATGCTAAAACATATACTGAAGTAAATAGATTTAATCTGAATGCAGCACATAGGCCTCATGGATTGAGGTATTC
>JBFWYJ010000342.1:0-4000 GCA_050186555.1 Bacteroidia bacterium | reverse complement strand
AAACTGTACGGAGAGTTGTTCCAGTAGGTGAGTTCTTCGTTACCACTAAGAATATCAGTACTGTCATCAATGGCGGCTTTTATATTGTAATGCACATCTTGTTGCCAATATCCTTCATACGGTTTACGATTTTTCCAATATAACTTATTGGTAGCAGACCTGTAATCTTGGTATTCTGTTTGTGCATTGATGCCTAAACAGAAAAATAAGAAGGTTACGATAAAAATGAATTGTTTCATTTCTTTGCACAAATTTTAATCTATTAAAGTACAGAAATATTTTCTGTCTAGAAAACTAGTTTTGAAAGACTTTTTTCCAGATTGATAACACATAAAGTTTAAATAGAAAACGGCTATCAGTCAGGCTTTTACTAAAATCATGCTTCTTAATTAATTCATTATTCAGAAAATTAAAATTTTCATTTAGAGCTTGGGTTTTAAATTGCTCTTGAAGTTTTACTACCCAATTAAGCATTGGCGTTTCAAATCCAACTTTATCATTTCTATTAAATATTCTAGATGGAATATATTTTTTTACCCCTTCTCTTAATAAAAACTTTGATATCCCGTTTTGAATTTTCCTACTTCCGTTAAAACTAAACGCTAATCGAATTAATTCAATATCATCACTAAATGGTGTTCTGCTTTCTATGCTGTGCCACATTGAGCATCTGTCTTCACAACGTAAAAACGATTTCAATCTTTTCGCACCAAAATCAGCTATTAAAGATTGGTTGACATCATAAAAGTAATCATTGATTGGCAAAGGCTTGATAGAGCTCACAAACTCTTTATTGAGGAATTGGTTACTAGAGTTATCAAACAAGTGCGTTGTTTGTTTAATTTTTTGTTTAAAATAAAAGGCGAATGGATTAGGAATACTTTTATTGGAGGCACTAACTTCTTTGATAAACGAAAATAGACCCTCGTCTTTTTTACTCTGGTTCCATTTGGCAAGAAAATGGTGGTAATAGCCGCCAAATAACTCATCTGCTCCTTGGCCATCCAACACTACCTTTATATTGTTTTGTTTGACCAAGCTCATTACTGTAAACTGAGAATAAGTGCTGGTGTCCCAAATTGGGGCGTCTAAAGCATAAATAAGGTTCTCAATTTCAGATTGAAATTTTTCTAAACTTGGATTTGTTATATGATGAATCCCTCCAATTGAATCACAAACATGACGGGCAAATGCCTCTTCATTACTAACCCCTTCATGCATTGAAGCGGTGAAGCATTTAAGGTTCTTTATTCCAAGGTGTTTAGTAATGCCGGCAATTGCGCTACTGTCAATACCCCCACTTAAGCAATTGCCCACTTCTACATCGCTTCTTAGTCGGTAATGAACGGCTTGCACTAATTTTTCTTCAATCAAATCAATGATTTCTTTATCTGTTAGATTTTGGTTGATTGAAGTTATAAGCTCTTCTGCTTTGAAATATTGATTCTTGTGTACAGATTGTTCTTTGTAATTTAGAATTAAATTCTCGCCTGGAAGCAGTTCGTTGATGCCATTAAAAAAATTATTCGATTCATATTCTAATAAGTTCGAATGCAAATAATTATAGATTGCAGAATCTGTAGTTGACGCTGGCTTTTGGGAAAGCTTCACAAGCGCTTTTTGCTCACTGGCAAATAGAAACGCATTGTCATTTACTTGATAATATAATGGTTTAACACCGAGGCGGTCTCTTGAAAAGAAAAAAATATTTTCATTTTTATCATAAATGCAAAAGGCCCACATACCATTAAAATAATCAACACATTTCTCGCCCCATTTTTTATATGCATTAATAATAATTTCCGTATCTGATGATGTTCGAAATAAAAAACCGTCAGATTCAAGTACTTTTCTTAGTTCAAGATAATTATAGATTTCTCCATTATATGTTATCCAAATTTCACCTGCTGCATTGCTCATTGGTTGGTGACCACTGTCTTCAACGTCGATAATAGCCAATCGTTTGTGCGCAAATCCTGCAATGAAGTTTCCGGATACTTCCCTAATTTCAACTTTCGGATGATAATTGAAATTGATATTTCCCTTTAATGTTGATTTATCATAGAAACAGGGAATGTTTTCTTGTCCTATTAAAAGATAACCTTCACCATCAGGACCTCGATGATGGATTGTATTATTGAGTGTAACTAGTTGCTGTTTGATATCAGCATGATCAGGCTTAAAAGAAATAATTCCGGCTATCCCACACATGACAAATCGCGGTTAGTTAACCCACATGAATATTTTTTTATTATGAATGTATTTATCAAGGTTTTTGTCTAGTATTAATACACAAAAATCAATAAATGGTAAAATACCAAACACGCCTCCTAAAGAGCCAATATAGGCTACAGGTACATATGGAGCAGTTCCCAGGTAAATTCTGTGTAATCCAACAATACCAAAAGGAAACGGAAAGGCCAATATTGCAGCTACAACTCTTTTGTTTTTTCTTTGCTTCTTTTTAAATAAATGAAAAATGGGATTTGGTCTCTTGGAAAAATCGACACTAAAATCTGCCTCATTTAAAAACGTAGAGGCACTATCAATAATTGTTCCACAAGAGTCAATAAAATAAACAGGAACAGATATATTTCCGAACGATTTGAAAGTGCAAGTAAAAAATAGTATAACTGCCCAATATAATTTCATCAGTTAAAATGTGATTTTGTGCCGTTTATAATGCCATATACTTTTCCTTTTAATTCTGTATTTAAAAAGGGACTGTTTTTGGATTTAGAGTGATTATTTTTGTTATCGTATTTAAAGTTTTCTTTTAACGAAAATATTGTAACGTTAGCTACTTCGCCTTCATTAATCGACCCTTCTTCCAGTCCAAATATCTCTCTTGGGTGAGAAGTAAATGATTTAATCACATCTTTAATTTTATCTTCAGGAAAAGAAGATGCAATGCAATGCAAGAAGCTCTGAAGATTAATGACGCCAAAATCAGCCAAATCAAACTCTAAATCTTTGCTTTCTGTATCCTGTGGACAATGATCTGAATAAATGCAGTCAATTACACCACTTTCAATTCCTTTTCTTAAAGCTTCTTTGTCTTTGTTTGTTCGCAAAGGGGGTAAGACTTTGAAATTACTGTCAAATGATTCTAAGACACTATCATCCAAAAGTAAATTAAGAGCAGGAATTGAGGCTGTAATGTTTAAGTTTTTGCTTTTCGCTTTTTTAATAAGTTCAACCCCTTTTGCTGTGCTTATGCCTGATATGTGAATTTTCCCACCGTAATACTCCAAAATGGAAATTGCTTTTTCAATTACAATTTCTTCTGCGACACTTGGAATTCCTTTTACACCTAGAGTAGTTGAGATATTTCCCTCGTTCATGTCGCCATTCCCGGCCAAACTTCTATCCAGGCAATGGATTAAGATGAAAGAGTGGATGCTGTTAGCGTATTGCATGGTTCTTTGTAACACTCCGGCATCTTTAAGATTATTTTTATAATCACTAAAAGCCAGAGCGCCCCCGTTTTGCATATCAAACATTTCTGCAAGTTCAAGCCCTTCATGATTTAGACTAATGGCTCCTAATGGATAAACATCTACCAACCTATCAGATTTTTGTTTGATAAATTCAATTGTTGATCTGTTGGAAATAGGAGCGAAGCCGGTTCCATGAACACAAACTGCTGTAAATCCTCCTGCAGCTGCAGCTTTTTGTCCGGTTTTGATTGTTTCTTTATGTTCTGCACCCGGTTCACAAAAAACACTTTGAATATCAAACCATCCCTTTGAAATAATTAAGTCTTTCCCCTCAATTGTTCTAGAAACAGATTTTGGATTAAGAGACTTTCCAATTTTACTGATTTTTCCGGATTCAATTAATACGTCAACACGTTTTCCGTTGTATTGGCTTTTGTCATCCAGAATTAGAGTGTTTTTAACTAAAATGCTCATAATTTTTTAAAAAGGAGTAAAATCAATATTTCAAGTAATAAAAATAATAAAGTTAATCCGATAAACAACTTCCATAACCTCAAACC
>JBFWYJ010000341.1:0-4009 GCA_050186555.1 Bacteroidia bacterium | reverse complement strand
TTTTTACTTGTTTTATTCTTCTTTCTCCAGGAATCGATAAACTGCGCCCAAGCAATAGGATTCATTAATTGAATTTGTGGTTGCTGGCCAACCGTATAGATTTTAGTGTAGTAGTTCTTCATAGAATTCTTATAGGCTTCTGAACCACTTATGACCATATTTCTTTCAATAAATGATAATGCATTTTGATTTAAATTTTTATCCGCCCTGTCGTAATCTGTATCCGATAAATCTAATGAAAGAAATGCCTGCTTAAATTCTTCCTTAGATGGCCAAGGATAAACGTCAACAGTTTGCAATTGAACTGTATCTCTGGTTAAAATTTGAATTGCATAATAGTATTTTAGACCAACACTGTCTGCAATTTTAAACGACCTGTTTTTATGCGTCAGTGATAAAAAACTAATCACGTCCCCCGGTGATGCTACAACAGTAAAGAACCCATAATAATCACTCACTGTTCTGCCTTTATCATTTACTAGTATTGAAACAAAAGGAATAGGCGTTAAGCTATCCTGATCTAAAACTATTCCAGAAAATTGCAGATATTGTTCTGATTCTTTTTTTTGAGAATACGAATGAAGGGAAATAAAACAAATAACTGTAATTAATATGAATTTGTTGAATTTCATTAAGTAGCTCCACAAAATTACGGAATAACTACCAGTTATTGGAATTACCTTAACATTTATTGGAAAAACAGTTATTAATTTACTTAAAGGCTGGAAATTCACTAAATTTGAGATAGTGAGATTTTTTACTTTAATATTTGTGCTGGCTGCCCAATTTTCATTTTCTCAAACAAAGAAGGTGATCAAATACAGTGACTTAACGCCAAATGGAGAGATTAAAAAGCCTAAAACGCCAAGAAAAACACATTTTGGCTTGGGTGGCGGACTAACAAGAAGTGTTATTTTTTTAAGCAGAAATGTTTGGGAGTATAATGATGCAAATGGTCTCTATTTAAATTTTATATATGGAGGGAACAAATTACTGAGATTCACGGGTGAATATATTCAATATAGTAAGATTGATATAAAGCCAACGTGGTACAATATACAAGCGAAGTCTTATGAAGCCAATATTCACTTTTTAGCCAAGTTTAAAAATAATAACGATTTAATTTATCCAATAACCGGTTTCAGCTTAAATGAATTTAAAGGATTTTTTACTGGTAGGGAGGATTTTCAAAATCTTCGAGAGAAATACGAAATTAATACTGACGTAAAAAATTATTGGATAGGCATGAATTTTGGCATAGGCTATGAGCATGCATTTGGACCAATAAAAGCGGTTGCGATGTACAAAATGCGTGTTGGTGCTCAAGATTACAACGAGAAATTAAACATCATGGATGTCTGCTACACTTTTGCATTGAGATACGATTTTAAAGTACTAACGCCAAAGAATTTAATTCGTTCTATCTTCAATCCGGTGAGAGGACGATACGATTTGGATTAATTACGCCTGTGCGGTTGGTCCGCCAAAATTAACCGGAAAAGGCGTTTCAATATCCTTTAT
Source organism: Bacteroidia bacterium (assembly GCA_050186555.1). Classification (GTDB taxonomy): domain Bacteria; phylum Bacteroidota; class Bacteroidia; order B-17B0; family Aurantibacillaceae; genus Aurantibacillus. The sequence continues at coordinate 2,488 of JBFWYJ010000341.1, read as the reverse complement.
TTGCCCGTTCAATTTTTCAAACTTTGAAATATTATCTGCCAAAGCATGTAACAATCTCTTAGCATGTTGAGGTGTCAATAATATTCTAGACTTTACTTTAGCTTTAGGAACACCGGGCATTAGTTTTGCAAAGTCAATAACAAATTCTGATTGGGAATGAGTTATAATTGCCAAATTAGAATAATTTCCCTCCGCAATTTCTTCTGATAATTCAATGTCTATTTGATGTGTATTTTGATTTTCTTCCATGTTTAAATTTACGAATTAAAAATAATTCTTCATTTGATTGTGAATTTTTAATGCTTCTTCTTTTGCTTTATCGGCAAAATCATCATGCTTTGATGCATAGATTATTCCGCGACTACTATTAATCAACAAACCAATATCTTCATTTAATCCATTGGTACAAACTTCTTCTAATGATCCGCCTTGGGCGCCAACGCCAGGAATAAGCAAAAAGTTTTTTGCTGCAATTTTTCGAATATCTTTTAGTTGTTCTGCTTTTGTCGCACCTACTACAAACATTAAATTTTCATCATTGCCCCATTCCAGACATTTTTTAATTACAGTTTCGTGTAATGGTAGATTGTCCGATTGTAGAAATTGAAAATCGAAGGCTCCTTTATTGCTTGTAAGCGCCAGAACAACACACCACTTATTTTTAAATTCAAGAAAAGGTTTGATAGAATCAGAGCCCATATAAGGCGCTATTGTCAAAGCATCACAATTAAAGGTTTCAAAAAATGCTTTGGCGTACATTGAACTTGTATTGCCGATATCTCCTCTTTTAGCATCTGCAATAATTAAATGTTTGGGATAATTTGCCTTGATATAATTGACGGTTTTTTCGAAACTAATCATTCCCTTTACGCCATAAGCTTCGTAAAAAGCAAGGTTTGGTTTGAAGGATACACAATGCTCTGCCGTGGCGTCAATAATGGCCTTGTTGAATGCAAAGATAACATCGTCTTCTTTTTTTAATAATTCAGGAATTAGATCAATGTTTGGATCCAGACCAACGCAGAGAAAACTTTTCTTCTCTTTGATATGCTGTATTAAATCTTTTCTGCTTACCGACATATTGCTTCTAAACTCTTTGTAATTAATTTGTCAACACTATAATTATAATCTTTGGTAAATGCCATTTTAATTCGATTCGCAATTACAACACAAATAGTTAGCGTATCATGATTTAATAATTTCCCTAAACCATAAAGTGCTGAGGTTTCCATTTCAAAATTACAAATTCGCGAACCATTAAATTTGAAATCAGTTAATTTCTCATTTAAATCGGGTATTGCCGCTCTTAATTTTATTTGCCTGCCTTGTGGTCCGTAAAAGCCGGGAGCAGTAGCGGTAATGCCTTTATAAAAAGTCCCATCAAGTTTACTAATTAATTCATCTGACGATTTAATGCAATAAGTAGAAGGTAATTTAGGTAACCATCCAACATGTTTTTCAAATGCATCGCAAAGTTCTTTTTCATTAATGAATTCTCCTCCTTCATAGAAATTCAATAATCCATCAAAACCTAATCCAAAGCTACTTGCAACTAACTCGTTTACCCCAATATCTCCTTGCAATGAACCACATGTCCCTAATCTTATCAAAGAAAGTTTTCTGTGTTTAGAATTAACTTGACGGGTTTTAGGATTGATATTAACTGCGGCATCTAGTTCGTTTAAAACAATATCAATATTGTCAGTTCCAATGCCTGTACTTGTTACTGTAATTCTTCTACCACTATAATTACCTGTGTGTGTTACAAATTCTCGATGTGAGGTTTGAAATTCTATGTTGTCAAATCTTTTGGAAATTTCTGCAACACGATTTTGATCACCAACAAGGATTACAGTATCAGCTATATTATCACCACAGACGTCAAGATGATAAACATTTCCTTTGTCGTTTAATATTAACTCACTTTCCTTAAGCACCATGTAATTTGGCTGAAGATTGTGATTAATAATAAACTTGTCTTCTTACTTCACTGATGTGCTTACTAAATCTGATTACTTGTCTTGTGTAACCATATTCATTATCATACCATACATAAAGGACTATACTCTTTTTGTCAGGAGAAATAATGGTTGCCTGGCTGTCGAATACGCTTGAACAAGGGTTGCCAATGATATCAGAGCTTACTAATTCGTTGCTGAAAGCATATTGAATTTGTTCAACCAATTCACCTTCTAATGCATATTTTCTAACGATTTCATTTACGTCTTCTTTGGAAACTTCTTTATTGATAGTTAGATTCAATATAGCCAATGAAGCATTCGGCGTTGGTACGCGAACAGAATTAGCGGTAAATTTTCCTGAAAGATGAGGTAAAACTTTCTTTAATGCACTTTCTGCACCGGTTTCTGTGATTACCATATTCAATGGAGCACTTCTTCCTCTTCTATATTTTTTATGATAGTTATCTAAAAGATTCTGGTCGTTTGTATAAGAGTGTACTGTTTCAATATGTCCCTTTTGAATGCCA
>JBFWYJ010000340.1:0-4013 GCA_050186555.1 Bacteroidia bacterium | reverse complement strand
GTCAATAGCATTGATGCCCTCATTTCTTGCTGCATGTCCGCTTTTGCCTTTTGCAACACAATCAACAACCAATAATCCTTTTTGTGCAATCGCCATCTGCATACTTGTTGGTTCTCCTACAATTGCAAAATCAATTGGTTGAAGCTCAGGTAATACGCACTCAATTCCATCTTTACCGGAAATTTCTTCCTCGGCTGAAGCAACAAGAATCAAATTATAATTTAAATTTTCTTTTTTGTAATAATGAATAAATACATGAATAAGACAGGTCAAAGCAGCACCTGCATCATTAGAACCCAATCCAATTAATTTATCATGAAGCAAGGTTGCTTGAAAAGGAGGGACAGAATAACCATTATTTGGTTTTACGGTATCATGATGAGAGTTGAGTAAAATACTAGGTTTTGTTTCATCGAAAAATTGATTTTTAACAATGATATTGTTTTTTATTCTTTGTGATTCAATATCATGTTGTTTCAGATAATTTTCAATGAACTCCGCAGATTGTGCTTCTTCCTTGCTTATGCTTGGAATGGAAATTAGGCCAGACAAAAAGCTACTAAGCATTTGTAAGGTATCTGACTTATTTAATAACGGTGCCTGATTTTCCATTGATTAAGTTTTTTAATTGCATAGCATTTCCTATCCTTACTTCCTTTACACCTTTCTTAACGGAAAGCAAACTAGTTTCAATTTTTGGTAGGATACCATCCGTAAGTACTTTTTTATTTTTTAATTGCCTGAAAGATGTGCCGTTAATTTCTTTGACAACAGTATCATTATTTAAGACGCCGTCTTTATCCATGCACATTAATTGAATTATATTAAAATAACTAGCCATTGACACACTAATTGCGCTAGCTATTGCGTCTGCATTCGTATTCAATAGCTGTCCTTTTTTATCTGAAGTAATGGCACATAAAACAGGAGTTATTTTGTTTTTTAATAGCAACTGAAGAAACTTAGTATTAACTGAGTTGGCATTTACATCTCCAACAAATCCAAAATCTATTGGCTTTGGATTTCTTTTAATCGATTGGATTAAATTGTTGTCTGCTCCACTTAGTCCAATTGACGAACAATTTAGGCTGTTTAGTTTTGCAGTGATTTCTTTATTAATCTTTCCGGCATAAACCATCGTCGCGACTTCAAGCGATGCTTTATCAGTCACTCTTCTGCCCTCAACCATTTTCGTATTAATTCCTAATTGGCCGGCCATTTCAGTTGCTAATTTTCCACCGCCATGAACTAAAATTTTTGGCTCTTTTATCAATGAAAATTGTTTAAGGAATTTGTGTAAGGATTCCTTATCATCAATTAATTTACCACCAATTTTTATAACGTAGAGTTTTTTCATGATTTCATTTCAGCTAATTCGGCTACAGACTCAGAGTGGCCCATGTGTTGCAACATGCTTGTTAAAACCGCTTGCGCAGAGTAAACCCTGTTTTCAATTTGATTTGGAATTAAACTATTTTTATGATCAATTAATTTTCCTGATAATTCTAATTCTCTTCTGACAGGCAGACAATGCATGATACCGGCTTCGTTGGTTAATTTGTATTTTTCTTCGTCAAGTAGCCAGTTGCCTTTTACCCCCGGCATTTGTCCGTAAGCAGAGTAACTCGACCAGTTTTTTACGTAAACATAATCAGCATCCATCAATGCTTCATTTTGATTGTGGCATATTTTTGCTCCCTTGGTATAATCTTCAGCCAATTCATAACCTTCAGGATGAGCTATAGTGAAATCAACGTTCATTTTGCACATCCATTCAGAAAAAGAGTTTGGAACAGCTTGAGGTAGTGGTTTTAGATGAGGAGCCCAAGTTAGAACCACTTTTGGCTTACTTGTTTTCTTCCAGGTTTCCTTAATGGTGATAGCATCTGCAAGACTTTGCAATGGGTGCAATGTCGCAGATTCTAAACTGACTACGGGTACGCCGGAGTAATTCATTAATTGAATGATGTTCTTCTCGCTATAATCTAACTTTTTATCTGTTAGAGTAGGGAAGGATCTGAAACCAATAATATCACAATATGTTCCCAATACTTTTGCCGCTTCTTTTATGTGCTCAACCTTAGTGCCATTCATGATGACTTCATCTTCCCATTCAATGGCCCATGATTCATTATTGATATTTAGCACCATTGTTTCCATGCCTAAATTGTTAGCGGCTTTTACTGTGCTTAATCTTGTTCTTAAACTAGGATTCATAAACACTAACCCTAAAGTTTTATTCTTACCCAACCCTTGGTGTTTAAAAGGATTCTTTTTTAGTTGAATTCCTAGTTCAATCAATTTATTTGGGTCTTTTATGTCGTTAACAGTTGTAAAATGTTTCATTTATTTTTCAATTAAAATGGTTTCTAATTCTTTTGTTAAAGCATCATTAAATTGTTTTATTTCATTTTTAGTAATACCTAATGAAGGAAGTAATCTGATAATATTGGGATTTGATGCTGTCCCAACAAACATTTTATGCTTATTTAAAAGATTATTCTTTAAATCTTTAATTGGAAAGTCAAATTCCAGGCCAATCATTAATCCCATGCCTTTTACTTTTTTTACGCCTTCAATAGACTTTAATTCTTTTATCCAGTAGTTTCCTATTTCATTGGCGTTATTAATTAATTGTTCATTCTTAAGAACATCCAATACTGCTATTCCGGCAGCACAAGCCAAATGATTTCCACCGAAAGTGGTACCAAGCATGCCATGTTTTGCTTTTATTTCCGGATTAATTAATAATCCGCCAATAGGAAATCCATTACCCATTCCTTTCGCCATTGTGATAATATCCGGTTTAATTGCTGCATATTGATGCGCAAAGAATTTTCCTGATCTTCCATAGCCTGATTGAACTTCATCTAAAATCAAAAGCACATTATTGGCCTTGCAAGCTTTCTCGATATGTTCTAGGAAAGATTGGTCCGGTACATTTATTCCTGCAACTCCTTGAATGCCTTCAATAATAACAGCACAATAAGAATTGTTTATTGTTTTGTCAAATGCTTCAATGTCATTTACTGGCAGAAAAGAAATGTGATGATCTTTGTTTACTTCTGCATGAATGGAGCTATTATCTGTCGCGGCTACAGCCAAGGACGTTCTGCCATGAAAGGCCTCGTTAAATGCAATAACATTCTTCTTACCGGTTTCAAACGAAGCTAATTTTAATGCGTTTTCATTAGCCTCGGCTCCTGAATTACAAAGAAATAATTTATAATCATTGTAACCTGACAAAGAAGTTAGCTTCTCTGCTAATTCTTCCCGTAAAGGATTTAAGACTGAATTAGAATAAAAACCAATTTTGTTTAACTGCTCGGTAATTTTATTTACATAATAAGGATGTGAATGGCCGATTGAAATTACGGCATGCCCTCCATATAAATCGAGGTATTCAATTCCTTTATCATCCCATAATTTTAAGCCTTGTGCCTTAACCGGCGTAATTTGATTTAGTGGATATACGTCGAATGTTTTCATATTAAAATGCGTTTGCTTTAAGATTTAATCCTTCTGTTTCATTTAGACCAAACATGATGTTCATGTTTTGAACCGCTTGACCAGATGCTCCTTTTAAAAGATTGTCAATTACCGAGTGAATTATTAATTGATTATTTACTTTCTCCATATAAATAAAGCATTTGTTGGTATTGGTTACCGTTTTTACATCAATCGGAAATGGAACTAATTTTGTAAAAGCAGCATTTTTATAAAATTCTGAATATAAATTCTGACATTCTTCCAAAGATTTTGTAGTAGTTAAATAAGTGATAGCATAAATTCCTCTGCTGAAACTACCTCTCTGAGGCACAAGTAAAATCTCTTTGTCAAAGTTATTTTGCAATGCACTTAAACTTTCGGTAATTTCTTTTAAATGTTGATGCTCCAGTGTTTTATAAGCATTGTGGTTTTGGTTTCTATGAGAAAAGTGTGTGTAATAAGAATGACTTTGTCCCGCACCGGTAGAACCTGTTGTAGCAGAAGCATGTATGGGTTCTATCAAC
>JBFWYJ010000339.1:0-4015 GCA_050186555.1 Bacteroidia bacterium | reverse complement strand
TAGCATAGGGCTTCAGGGTTTGAGCTTCCTTTTCCATTTCTTCAGTTGGTTTAGCACCCCCGCAATAAGGATTAAGTACAGAAAATTCTATCTCCGTTTTTTGTGTTTTACAAGAAAACAACAGAAATATTGATAAAAAATGTAATATATTGAATTTCATTATTTTAATTGTATTTAATTAAAGTTTATAACGATTTAGTAATTGACAAATCAAGGTAAATTTATTAATATTATAAGATTAAAACACAAACACATGAAAAAAAACTACCTCTATTTATTAGTAGCTTTTTCTTTTACAATTAATTTATTTTCTCAGGAGAAAACTTGGGTTGATATGATGTCAGACCCGAACGCCAATTTTTATGATGTGCAAAAGGCATTTTATGAGTATTGGAAAACACACGATTCAACTGAAAAAGGCAATGGTTATAAGCCTTTCAAACGCTGGGAACATTTTGTACAGCATAGAGTTTATCCAACAGGTGATTTAAAACAATTACAATTAACACCAATTAACTTTCAGAAATGGTTGGACAATGAAAATTCTGCCAACCAAAATTCAAACGCAAAATTTAACCAGAATATGCAAACTGCTTCTGCTACATGGACTGCAATAGGACCAATGGGGGCAATGACAGGTTCTGCAAACGGCCTGCCTAGAAAGGCTGGGAGAGACAATTTCGTAACGATTCATCAAACTAATACTTTAACCATGTGGGTTGGAGCTCCGGCCGGTGGTCTATGGAAAACAACAAACGGTGGAAATACCTGGACAACGGCAACAGATAATCTTTCTGTTATTGGCGCTTCAGATTTAGCTTATGATCCAACAAATGCCAATATCCTGTATTTAGCAACAGGCGATGGTGATGCAGGGGATACGCCTTCTATTGGTGTATTAAAATCTACCGATGGTGGAACAACGTGGAATTCTACAGGACTCACTTTTGCTGTTGCGAATGGTTATAGAATAAGAAGATTAATAATTAATCCTTCAAACCCACAAATATTGTTAGCTGCAACTAATGGCGGAATGTATAGAACTACAAATGGTGGCGCCAACTGGTCTTCAGTTACTGCCACAAACTTAAATATGTATGATGTTGAATTCAAGCCGGGCAACCCAAATATCGTTTATGCAACATCAAACACAGCATTTTATAAATCAACAAACGGTGGAGCAAGTTTTACTGTTATTTCAAGTGGCATTCCAACCAGTGGGGCTAACAGATTAGCAGTAGCAGTAACGCCACAAGCTACGGGATATGTTTATGTATTGCGCTCAAATACTTCAAGTGCTTTCGGCGGATTGTATCGTTCTACAAATGATGGAACCAATTTTACACTAATGTCCAGTTCGCCAAATATTTTGGGTAATTCTTGTAACAATACATCTTCGGGCGGACAAGGTTGGTACGATTTAGCTTTAGCTGTTTCCCCAATCAATGCAAACGAAGTGGTTATAGGAGGAGTTAATCACCATAGAAGTACCAATGGCGGTGCTAACTGGACCTGTATTGGTTGTTGGAACAGTACAGCTTCAAATCCACCCTATGTTCATGCAGACGTTCATGATTTAGATTATGCACCAAATGGAACATTATTCTCGGCTAATGATGGAGGTATTTATAGATATACCGGAACAGCATGGACAGATATTACGCAAACAAGAAATATTGCTCAGATTTATAAAATTGGTACTTCTGCATTAAGTACTGCACGATGGATGACCGGGCACCAAGACAATGGATCTAACTTGTACACCGGTTCTTCATACATCGCAAGATATGCCGGTGACGGAATGGATTGTTTTATTGATAGAACAAATGATAACAACTTATTCTGTGAAACATATAATGGTAATCATTTAAAATCTACGAATGGTGGTAATAGCTGGACCGGCGCAACAACCGGAATTACACAAGGTGGACTTTGGGTTACACCTTGGAAACAAGATCCTGTTTCTTCTAACGTTCTATATTCCGGTAGAACAACTTTATTCAAGTCAACTAATCAGGGTACCTCTTGGTCGGCATTGAGCGCAACAGGCGGTAGTGGAGGAATAATTGAATTTGCGATAGCACCTTCAAACAATCAGGTAATTTATGTTTTACATGCCACCTCAATTAGAAAAACAACTAATGGAGGTTCAAGCTGGACAAATGTTACAAGTACTTTACCGTTAACCAGCGTTAATCCTGAGTTTATTGTAATAAAACCTACAGACCCTAATACAGCATGGGTAGTTTGTAGTGGTTATTCAAATGGGAACAAAGTATTTAAAACAACCAATGGAGGTAGTTCATGGACCAACGTATCCGCGAATTTACCTAATATACCTGCTAACTGCGCTGTTTACGAACCTGGATCTAATGATATGATTTATGTAGGAATGGATGTTGGCGTTTATTACAGAGATAATTCAATGGGCACATGGACATTGTATAACCAAGGTTTACCAAATGTTCCTTTAGCGGATATGGAAATTTCTCCGGCTAACCCAACCAAGATTCGCGCAGCAACTTACGGTCGTGGAGTTTGGGAAGTAGATGTTTATGCAGCAGCGCCTCCCGTTACAACTTTTAGCATTGCAGCGGCTAACTATTGTTCAAAGAATAATTTGCAATTTAATAGTAATTCAACCAACGGTGCAACGGCTTGGAGTTGGACAGTTACGCCTTCCGCAGGAGTAATTATCAATACAAGTACTTCACAAAACCCAACAATTTATTTTACAAACTCAGGCAACTATCAGGTAGCAGTTCAAGCTAGTAATAGTGCGGGACCTGGAAATATTTCTTCTCAAAATATTAATGTTCTTGCAAGTCCGAATATTAATATCGGAACATCAACCAATAATATTTGTGCAGGCACAACAGTAACATTAACTGCAACCGGAGCCACAAGTTATAGTTGGAGCAATGGAGGCGGTAGCAGTTCGAGCGCCACATTTGCGCCTAGTTCAACAACAATTTATTCCGTTACAGGAACAACATCGCCGTGTTCAGCGACGCAAACCATTTCAATTAATACAACAGCACTTCCAAATGTATTGATTGGTGGTTCTACATTTATTTGTAATGGAACTTCCGCTACATTAAATGTAACCGGAGCTACAACTTATACATGGAATAATAATTCAAACGCAACTTCTATTGTCGTTTCTCCTACAGTTAATACAACTTATTCTGTAACGGGTACAGGCAGTGGCAATTGTAAAAACACCGATACGCATTTGGTAACTGTACTACCTAAACCAAATGTTCAAGCTTCTGTTAGCAGCACGATTATTTGTCAGGGTGAAACCGCAACTTTAACTGCGAGTGGTGCTAATTCTTATACATGGAATCCTGGTAATTTAGTTGGGCCCAGTGTAATAGCCGGTCCTGCAAGCAACACAACTTATACTGTAACAGGTAAAGACAATAGCGGTTGTGAGAATACAGCAATTATTACACTTAATGTAAGTACGTGTACAGGATTGGTTAAAATAAATAACCAATTGGTTAATTACCGGGTTTTCCCAAATCCAACAAAGGATGATGTTATCTTTAGTTTAATGACTGACACTGAAGTGGACTTGGCAATTGAGGTGATTGATGTTACTGGTAAGATAATTACTAATAAAGCCATAACGTTTAATAAGAATTCTCGTGAAGTGAAATTTGACGTTTCTTCAATATCAAATGGTGTTTACTATATGGTATTAAAACAAAATGACAAAGCGCTTGAAACAATTAAATTAATTAAAGAATAAATTCTTTTCATTATTTAAAAAGGCCTTCTTTGAAGGCCTTTTTTGTTGGGTTACTATGTAAATAATTTCATTACGATATAAACTAGAAGGCTGGTTTTACAAAACGCCATGATTTTTTAATGTACAATATTCGAATAATATATTAATTTAGTGAGCATCTAAAATATGACCAGAATAGTTAAAATTATTGTGGTATTGATAACAATGTTATCAATCACATCTTGCAAAAAGAAATATCAAAGTGCGTGCACGACTCAG
>JBFWYJ010000338.1:0-4022 GCA_050186555.1 Bacteroidia bacterium | reverse complement strand
CGGTGAAGATTTAAGTAATTTCCCAACTTACATTAAGGATCAGGCAGAAAAGGCCAAAAAGTATTCCAAACAGGATGATGTAAAAAGAGATGTTTTTTTCGTTGTTCCAACGAATACTTTGGAATGCTTGAATCAGCACGTATATCATTTTGCAGACCACGATGTCTATGTAATTGCAATTGATTCTTTAGAGCAAATTATCCTTAGTTTAAAGAAGATTGAATCCTACGAGTTCGCTGAGAAATTGAATCCGGAAGAACGTGACAATATCTGTCGTGTAATTGGTAAATTCGTTCATATCACCAAACGCCGCGTTCAGATTGATGCCTTTTTTATGAAGCATTTCTTAGAAATGGCTTATCAGGCAGAAGCGGATTTACCAAAGGATATACTTGAAAAATCATTAGAGTTCGAGAAATCTGAAAAGTTAAATCCTCCACAAGAAAAAAGAGCAAAAGCAATTAATGTGAAGGAATTGGATAAGGAAACTCAGAAGCTTAATTCTGAAATCTCATTAAAAGGCATTTCGGTTAATTCAGCTGAAATTTCCGGTAAGATTGGGGAGGTGGATTTGTATAATGAAGGGGAATAAATCTTATAGAATATGCCCCTTAATATTTCTTTGAAAAGTAGTAAATTGTGGTAGGGAAATTTAAACATATCAGAGCAAATACAACTGAAATATGTTGTGTTTGCCTGTTATGGGGCAGTAGTGTAATTGTTAGGAGACAAAACCGTGTTGGGATAAATTCTCCACGGGTAGGTGAAACACTCGTTAAACATCATATGGACGAACACATCAAAAATTGGGATAATGATCAACATCTTGCTAGTAAAACAAATTGGATTAGATACTAGTCCGAGTATATTTGTGCGGTTGACAACTTGCTCGAACGTTCTGATCAAAGTCAAACGACTGTTCTGTGCCTTCCGACACTTTTTTTAATTCGACACTCTTTGGAACTTGCTTTCAAAATGAACTTACATGAGCTTGAAAAAATAAGTGGCGATAAAGCTCGAATATTCTATTCTAGTAAATCAGGTCATGTTCTCTCAAAGTTACACGCAGAATTTGATAGCCAAGTACATCTTATTTTCAAAAACCGAAATATTAAAAATGTCATTCAAGAGGATTATAACAAACGCAATGATGAACTAAGAAGATTTACAGGTATCTTTGATAAATTAGACAATTGGTCTTATGCATTTCGTTATCCTGTTCAAAACAACGGGGTAACAAAAAGTTTTAATGAAGGTGACACCATTAATATTGCAGAGATAATTCCAGTTTATGAAAAGACAAAAGCGATTTTAAAATATACCCTTGATGTATTAAGTGATTCAGTATAAACCAAGGATGTAAACAAAACGCAGTACAAATAATATCAAATTGACCAATGCTTTGATTGCATGAAACAGGAGAACTACCCAAACAGTTTCAAATCAGACACCCATAATATACATACCTTGTAAGCCTTTGCTAATAACTGTCAATATACTTAATTTATCCGACCGAAAACTTACTAGTCTTCTGCTTTCGAGTAGTTTTTTGCGCCTCATTAAAAACAATTATCTTTAAGTAACCTTTGGTAGGAAATGTAAATTGATACTTTAAAAGTTCAACAACCATTAGGTTCTGAGTATTAACGCCAATATTTATGAAAGAAAAGGAATTACTGACGAAAATTGATTCGATTATAAAATTGAAAACTTCGAATGTTAATGGTTTAGATTTAGAGATCGAAAAATTTCAAGCTAAAGTGGACTCTATTGAAAAATCTGTTCAAAAATTTGAAATCGCACAAGGATATTTTTCTGATATCATAAATTTCCAACTTGTGACTTATGTTTTAATTGTAAGTACAATAGGATTAATCTCATGGGGAGGTGTAGTTTTATATCTAAAAAAGAGAATACAAAGACAGCGTGTTTCATTTGATAGATTAATTAGGAAGCAAGAAAGGGATTTTGAGAAAAGTAAAAAAGAATTAGTCGAAGATATTAATAAAGTGAAGAGACAAGCATCCTTTGCAGAATTACAAGTTTTAAAGGCAATGTACTTTCATTGTAGTGACTCGAAAATAAAAAATGGTGCTTTATTATGGGCGATTAGAATAATTAATTTTCATATTGACTATCCAAGTTATGAAGAAGAAAAGGATGAAAATAAAATTAGCTGGCTTCAATTTGGAATATTCGCAATTACAACAGGTTTGACTAAGGAGCAATTAAATAAAGACAATTTGAAAGAAATAGAAAATGTTATTGCGAAATGTAGTTCATTTGAAGGAGAGGAGGTTTTAAATAAATTAGCTGAGTTTAAACGGTCTTTTTATAAGTTAGTTTATTCGTAATAACTACCATAAATACTGCTTTTTGTACCTTATTTTATTCTTGATGAACTAGAACAAAACCCACGCATATTTATTGTTAATGAACTATAAATGAAAACTTTTGCATAACAAAAAAGCCTTGGCGCTGCAATTTAACACGTTCCTATTATTATCATAATCCTAACAGAAACAGTTTCGAGAAAATGATTAAAGCTTTGTCTTAGTTTACATAGTTCATAAAAAAAGCAGCATTCTTCTAAATAGATGTTTACAAAGGAAAATAGCTAATATGTTAAATTTTAATTGATTACAAAGATTTTTTTCTAAAAAGTTTAACAGTCTTTTATTCTAACGAAATCTTACATTGCTTAATTTTAATATAAAATATTTTATGAAAACTAACTCAAACTCTTGCAGAATGCAATCGATATTTATCACTTTTTTCCTCTTAATATCGTTAATACTCGACAACTATGAGCTGCTACCTAATTACTTAATTAGAGATACTAATACTAGTCCCAAAATTATTTCTAATCAAGAACAGAGTAGTTTAACATTACAAGAATTAAGAAAATTTGATGGCTTTGATAATATTTCAGATGAAGAAGGGCGTGAAATACTGAATACTTGTGCTGTTTTGTCTAAGTTAATTTGTGAAACCTTTAAAAACAAAGATTTATGATACCAAATATTAGTCTGCTAAATAAATTTGCGAAAGGTGCATTACCTTGTGCTGTTGGTTACTACGGAAAAGACTGTGTGATTTATTCAAGGGTTTCCACAAAGGAACAATCTGAAAATAACCATTCACTAGAATGGCAAAAAAGCACTTGTGAAAAGTTTGCCAAAGATAATGGAATGAATATAATCGAATATTTTGGTGGAACATACGAGTCAGCAAAGACAGATGAGAGAAAGGAATTTAATAGAATGCTAAAGTTTGTTCAAAAGAATAAGAACGTAGCCTACATCATTGTCTTTAGCCTAGACAGATTCAGTCGTACTGGTGATAATGCCATTTATATTTCATCACAATTAAAGAAGAATGGAGTTCATATTGTCTCTGCTACACAGAGAATAGATACGAGTACTTCAGCCGGGGTATTGCATCAAAACATCGAATTTGTGCTGTGTAACAATGAAAATAATGTGAGGAGAGATAGAAGCGTTACAGGTATGCATGAAAAGTTGAAGCGGGGTGAATGGATTGGTCCAGCACCAATCGGGTATTCATATGACCATAACGCCAAGGAGCAAACAATTTACATTAATGATAAAGGCGAACATATTAAGCAGGCTTTTATCATGAGATCTGAAGGTGTGAGTTATCCGGAGATTTCGAAATACTTAATTAATCATGGAATAGCATGTTATAAGCAAATGTTGAGTAAGCTTTTCCGAAATCCATTTTATTGCGGGTATATGTCGCACAATCTATTATTTGGTGAGGTAACTAAAGGAAATCACGAAGCACTAATCTCACAGGAATTATTTTTACGAGTGAATGGGAAATTAAAAAAAGATGGGTTTAAACAAAAAAAAGCCAATGTCGAGTTGCCTCTGAAAGGATTCGTTTTTGATTATAAGACCAATGAAAAATTTATGGGATACCTGGTCAAAAAGAAAGGTATTTATTATTACAAAGTGAATAAGGCAGGAGTAAAAGTAAATAGAAGCCAGAAAATAATG
>JBFWYJ010000337.1:0-4026 GCA_050186555.1 Bacteroidia bacterium | reverse complement strand
AACCCACTTAAATAACATTCATAAGGTTACCCCTGATTACAAGGACACCAAGGAGTTGTCTGAAATTTGCAATGCGCTTTTAGCAAAAAGTTTATTAATGTTTCAGCCAAAGACAACACAAAACAAACAATTGGTTGAAGAATTGTTTAATAGTTTCTCTCAAACACTAATGAATGAGCATAAGAATATAGAGCTAATAAATAACTCCCCATTCGTTAATTTGCCGGGTAATAATATAGAGGGTAATGTTGATTTAATTCAAGGTATTAGAAAAGCAACCGGCTCGGATTATTTCTTTGTCTATGATATTGTGAACAAAGTTTCTACTCCTTATGGCCCATCTAAAACCAAAGCAACATGTTTTAGAAAGTATACATATAAGAAAAACGATACATTATACATTACAGAGTATCAGCCAACTTTATACTACCAGGTAAAGGCCGGTAGAAATTATTCATACACATTTAGTTATAAATTAGTGAATGCCACAACCAATCAGATTGTTTCATTTCAAAATTTGTCGGTTGGCAAGAAAGATGAGGTTGAATACAATGAGTTTCAAAGCAAGCCTGTGGCCAATATTGATAGTTATTATCCTTACAACCCTCAATCAACTGCTAAAATACACCAGTTCAACCCAAGAAGTTGGAGAGCTCTTTTTACGGCAAATAAGAATGTAAAAACTGAGGCAGAATTGGAAGATATTGTTAATAAGGAAACAGTGCAGCAGTTTTCTAAAATCATTAATAATTATGCGAAGTAAATACATATTATATTATTCAATATTATTATTGACTTTGCAAGTTAATGTTGTTTTTGCTCAAAAAGGGAAGCAAGAACAAACGACTGCCTTAGCTGAAAAGGCACCGGGATGGGTAAGTCATCGTCCGAATGGCGCCTTTAAATACATTGGAATTGGAGTGGCTGATAAATCGAGGTCATCTGAATATCAAATTGAAGCAAAGAAAAATGCCTTGTATGATTTGGCGTCTGAAATTAAAGTGGAGATTTCAACTAATTCCGTTTTACATAGCGTATCTGATAACAATTCGTTTGACCAAAGTTTTAATTCATTGATTAAGTTAACCAACACAGATAATATTGAAGGTTACACATTAGTGGATGCTTATGAAAATGATAAGCAATATTGGGTATATTATGAATTAGACAAAGAAACTTATGCTCAGAATAAGGCCAAGAAAAAGCAATTGGTAATTGACAAGGCTTCTAATTTGATCAGTGTGTCTTTCAGTGATGAGAAAAACGCTAATTTTTCGGCTGCACTAAAAAAGAGAATTCAAGCGTTTGGAATCCTTAATCCATATTTATCTGAGGAAATTAATTTTGATCCGGCTAAAACGAATGGAATAAAAACAGTTATTGAATTAACAAATTTGATTCAGAATCAACTTCACTCAATACAGGTTCAATTACCGCCATCTCTTCCCGTAGTTAAACCTTACCAAGCAAATTACAGTCCAATTGTTTACAATATTTCTATAAACAATGGTAAGCCTTTGAATGATTTTCCATTTACGCTAAAAAGCGACGATGACTATTTAAAGATTGAAGAGAAACTTTCTACAACAAATAAAGGACAAGCCAGTTTAAAAATTAATTATGTTGAGCCGCAGTTTTTAAACTCTTTTATTACGCTCAATCCAAATATTGAAGCGCTAACGGCGAATGACTCTGTTAGTAAATCTAGTTTGTCAATATTAAATCAGTTTATACAAACACCATCTTTGAAACTTCAGGTTAGCATTGAGCCTGTTGCTTTATACATACATGCACAGGAAAGTAATTTAGGAAAGAAACTTCCATCGAATATGATTGAGCAATTTGTTGGACAAAAATTTAGCTCACCCGAAATAAAAATTGTAGACTCACCGGATAATGCAGATTATTTATTGGAATTTCAAGCCAACACAGAAAAGGATATTAGCAACGATATTTTGATGAAAAATTATAAACTGTATTTATCTCAACTAACAATAAATGCTGCCTTACAAAATAAGATGGGTGAAACATTATTCAAATCAACCATCAATGAAATATATGGTTACGCAAACAGTTTAGATAATGCAGGTTTGAATGCATACGGCAGTTCTAAGCTTAAGGCCAAGTTAAGCGAAGCCTTGTTCTTTTTGAAAAGAAAGATTATTGTCTATTGATTTTACCCAAATTGTTAGTAATCAAGCGGGTTATTCACATCATTTCCATTATTATTGCCCTATATTTGTCCCTTAAATTTGGTACAAAAGCACTAAAATGAGCAAAGAGGAAGGAAATCTTTTTTCAGAGGAAAATCATGGGGAGCAAAGCAGTGTAACCTATGTGTCAGGGATGTTTAAAAACTGGTTTATTGATTATGCCAGTTATGTAATTCTAGAGCGTGCAGTTCCCTCCATCGAGGATGGTTTAAAGCCGGTTCAGCGTCGCATACTTCACAGTATGTGGGAACTTGAGGACGGGAGATATAATAAGGTGGCTAATTTGATTGGTAATACAATGAAATACCACCCTCACGGTGATGCGAGTATAGGTGATGCATTGGTAAGCATTGGACAGAAAGACTTATTGATAGACACACAAGGTAACTGGGGTAATATATTAACCGGTGATAGTGCGGCAGCTCCAAGATATATTGAAGCCAGACTCTCTAAATTTGCAAAGGATGTTGTATTTAACCCGAAAACTACGGATTGGGCATTAAGTTATGACGGCAGAAATAAAGAGCCAATAAATCTTCCGGTAAAGTTTCCTCTACTATTGGCGCAAGGTGTTGAAGGCATTGCCGTTGGTCTAGCCTGTAAAATATTACCGCATAATTTTAATGAGTTAATTGATGCTTCTATTCAAGTTTTAAAAGGAAAGAAGGCAACAATTTATCCTGATTTCACAACCGGAGGTATCGCAGATTTTAGCGATTATAAAGATGGATTGCGAGGTGGAAAAGTCAAAGTGCGCGCAAAAATAAAGGAATTAAATCCGAAGACTTTAGTAATCACTGAAATACCATTTGGAACAACTACGAGTTCCTTGATAGATTCAATTTTAAGCGCTAATGATAAGGGAAAAATTAAAATCAAAAAAATTGAAGATAATACTGCTGAGGACGTTGAGATTTTAATTCACCTGCAACCAAATATTAATACAGATAAAACGATTGATGCCCTTTTTGCATTTACCAATTGCGAAATGAGTATTTCTCCGAATGCTTGTGTTATTATCGATAATAAGCCTCATTTTATTGGCGTTAGCGAGATTTTAAAACTTTCTACACAACATACACGCGATTTATTACAAAAGGAACTAGATATTGAGTTGCATGAATTGCAGGAAAAATGGCATTTCATGTCCCTGGAAAAAATCTTCATTAAAGAAGAAATGTATATTGATTTTAAGAAATATACCACCAAGGAAACATTATACGAGTATTTATATGATAGATTCAGTAAGCATAAGAAGAAATTGATGCGTGCAATTACTGATGAGGACCTTCATAGATTAACCCAAATTCCAATGATTCGTATTACCCGTTTTGATACTATCAAGGCAGATGATGCGATGAAAAATGTGGAAGAGCGTATCGAAAATGTTAAGTACAGTTTGGCTAACTTAACAGATTATGCCATTGAGTATTTCAAAACACTCAAAAAAGACCACGGTGATACAAGAAAGCGCAAGACTGAAAGTAAGCAATTGGAAACTATTGATGCAACTCAAGTAATTATTGCAAATCAAAAGCTTTACGCGAATCTTAAGGAAGGATTTGTTGGTACCGGCTTAAGAAAAGATGAGTTTATCTGTGAGTGTAGTGACCTGGATGAAATCATTGCTTTTACTAAAGAAGGTAAAATGAAAGTGTTCAAAGTTGCAGACAAGGTGTTTGTAGGTAAAGACATTGTTCATATTGCCATTTTTAATAAAGGAGACGAGCGTACTACCTATAACATGATTTATCGTGATGGCCCTAAAGGAATCACCTTTATGAAACGATTTAATGTTAAAGGTGTAACGCGC
>JBFWYJ010000336.1:0-4033 GCA_050186555.1 Bacteroidia bacterium | reverse complement strand
AAGTCCTGCACATATAACCATTCATCGGCCATTTGAATGGAAAGAAAGTAAGGAAGGCGAGTTATTAAAAGCAGTAACGGAATTTGAAATAACAAAACCGTTTAAGGTTGAATTAAGAAACTTCAACTCATTTGATAAGCGTGTGATTTATATAGATGTATTACTATCAAATGAACTAAATAAATTGTATTCTGAATTTAGATCACACATAAGACAATCCCTCGGAATAACCAACGAATGGAATAATTCGTATGGATTTACGCCGCATGTTACGGTGGCTTTTAGAGATTTAAGAAAGCACCAATTTCAAACAGTGTTTGATGAAATAAGTAAAACAGATTTCAATAAATCATTTGAAGTATCTAAAATTTCACTTTTGAAACTAAATGAGAAATGGGAAATAATAAACTGATGTTATTTTATAACACCCAGCTCTTTTCCAACTTTTGCAAAAGCAGCAATTGCTTTATCCAGATGTTCTTTTTCATGAGCAGCGCTTAGCTGAACGCGAATACGAGCTTGTCCTTTAGGAACAACAGGGTAAAAGAAACCAATAACATATATCCCTTCTTCCAATAATCTATTAGCAAAATCTTGAGACAATTTCGCATCATATAACATAACAGGGACAATGGCACTATCACCATCTTTAATTTCTAACCCCGCTTCTTTAATTCCTTTTTTGAAATAATTTACGTTCCATTCTAGCTTATCTCTTAATTCAGTTGTTTGACTTAATAAATCAAATACCGCCATACTTGCACCAACAATATGAGGTGCCAATGAATTAGAAAACAAATAAGGACGAGAGCGTTGACGAAGCATTTCAATTATTTCTTTTTTACCGGTTGTAAATCCCCCCATAGCGCCACCTAGTGCTTTTCCAAGTGTACCGGTTATTATGTCAACGCGATTCATTACATTCTTCAACTCAACGGTACCTCTTCCGGTCTTTCCAATAAAGCCGGTGGCATGGCTTTCATCAACCATAACTAAGGCATTATACTTTTCTGCTAAGTCACAAATTTTATCAAGTGGTGCAACAAATCCATCCATGCTGAACACACCATCAGTAACAATAATTCTGTTTCTTTGTGCCTGGGCTTTTTTAAGTTGTTCTTCCAAATCAGCCATATCACAATTCTTATAACGGTAGCGTTGAGCTTTACATAATCTCACACCATCAATAATGGATGCATGATTCAATTCGTCACTAATGATTGCATCATTCTCATCAAACAAAGGCTCAAATACACCGCCGTTCGCATCAAAGCATGCCGCATACAAAATCGTATCTTCCTGCCCAAGAAACTTTGCAATTTTTTCTTCTAATTCCTTATGAATATCTTGAGTACCACAAATGAATCTAACACTACTCATGCCGTAACCGTGAGAGTCTAAAGCTTTTTTTGCCCCTTCTATTACTTTTGGATGAGATGATAAACCTAAATAGTTATTGGCACAAAAAATGATGACATCTTTTCCATTTACTTTAACAACGGCATCTTGTGGAGTTGTAATAACACGCTCGCGTTTAAACAAGCCGTTTGATTCAATTTCTTTTAAAGTTTCTTCCAGCTGATTTTGAAGTTTTCCGTACATATACTTTGATTTATCCGCTGAAATTAATAAAATTATTTGTCAGCGTAATTAATTCTTCTCATCTGTTGGTATTTAATTTATTAGTTCTTCTTAAATTCGCATACTATGAGTTATATAATTTCAGGTATTCAGCAAGTAGGCATCGGGATTCCGGATGTGCACGAAGCATTTAAATGGTACAGGCAAAATTTTGGAATGGATATTCCGGTTTTTGAAGAAGCAGCTGAAGCAAATCTGATGTTGCCTTATACAGGTGGTCAGCCACATCAGAGACATGCAATTCTTGCAATTAATATGAAAGGTGGCGGTGGTTTTGAAATTTGGCAGTACACAAGCAGGAAGCCGCAACCTGCAGCATTTAATATACAACTAGGTGATTTAGGTTTGTTTTGTGCAAAAATGAAAACGGATGATATTCAAGCATCTTATTCATACTTAAAGAATAGAAAGGCTAATATTTTATCTGAAATTTCAAGAACACCTGAAGGCAAACAACATTTTTTTTTAACGGACCCTTATGGTAACCACTTCGAAATTATTGAAGATTCTATTTGGTTTGGTAAAGGACAATTAAATACCGGTGGGCCAATTGGCATGATTATTGGCGTTTCCGACATTGAGAAATCAATTGCTTTTTACAACAAGATATTAGGTTACGATAAAGTAATTTATGATAAATCAGGCACTTTTGAAGACCTGCAAAATTTACCGGGAGGCAACAATGAGTTTAGAAGGGTTTTGTTAGGCCATAGTAAAAGTAGAGTAGGACCGTTTTCAAAATTATTTGGCCATAGTTATATTGAGTTGGTCCAGGCAAAGAACTATTCACCTAGAAAGATTTTTCAAGATCGTTTATGGGGAGATCTAGGCTTTATTCATATGTGTTTTGATATTAAAAATATGGCAGCATTAAAAGTTGCATGCGAGAAATTCGGACATCCGTTTACTGTTGATGGTGGTTCGGGATTTGAGATGGGAGAAGCTGCAGGACACTTTACATATATTGAAGATCCGGATGGTGCGTTAATAGAATTTGTTGAAACAAAAAAAATACCAATCATGAAAAAATTCGGATGGTATTTAGATTTAACAAAACGTGCGCCTGAAAAACCTTTACCAAATTGGATGTTAAAGGCAATGGGTTTGAATAGGGTGAAGAATTAAGGTTTGCCCATTTTCTTTAAATTATTACTAAAGCTAGTTTACTGTCGATGTTTTTGAAACATTGGCTTTATTAGCATTCAACTGTCAATCATTTTTCATTTTTTTTGTTTTTATTTCTTATTTATTATTATAATTTTAGGACTTATCGATAAAAAATGAATAAAATTTACGCGATTCTTTTTGTCATTTCGTTCGGTCTTTTAAAAGCACAGGATGACACAGTAAAGGTTAATATAACTTTATCTCCACAAGAACAAGCGCAACAAGATTACAATAGTGGTTTGGCTGCATTAAATGCCGGCAATTACTCAAGCGCAGTAGAATTTTTTAATAAAAGTATTGTTAACGACTCTGCTTTTATTAAATCGTATTATAATCGAAGTGTAGCTTTTAGCAATTTGAAGAACTACAAAAAGGCGGAAGAGGATATAAATTTTGTGATTAGTATGGAGCCAAGTAATGCCGAGGCATATTTTGCCAAGGGCTTTATGTATTATTCACAAAATAATATCGATAGTGCACTAAGTGCATTTAATCACTGTACCGGAATAGCTAAGCATCCGGAGGCTTTCTATTATAAAGGATTAATTCATTATCAGCATAAAGAGTATGAAGACGCAGTAAAAGCATACACAGAAGCTATTTCTGCTAAGCAAGATTATGCATATGCATACAACGACAGGGCAAGTGCAAAACGCGCCTTAAACGACTATAAATGGGCTATCACAGATTACGAAAAGGCCTTGTCGATAAATCCAAAACTCACTTTCATTTATAACAATTTGGGCTCCGCATACAGGCTGGATAAAAATTACGACAAAGCAATTGAAAATTATACTAAGGCAATGGCTGCAAAACCTGATTATTTAATTGCTTTAAGTAACAGAGGTGCTGCAAAATTGGAGGCAGGAAAATTAGATGATGCAAAAAAGGATTTCGAAGATGTGCTAAAAAAGGACCCGAAAAATTCCGGGGCATATAACAACTTGGCTTCTGTTGCGATTAAACAACAAGATTATAAGAAGGCCAAAGAAATGGCTAACAAAGCAATTCAGTTAAATTCGAATAACGGACCAGCTTATTATAACCGAGGCATCGCAAGACAAATGCTGCGCGAAGAAGAAGGATGTTGTAGCGATTGGAAAAAAGCGGCCGAGTTGGGAGTTTCTTCTGCTAAATCATTTATAAACACAGATTGTAATTAATTATGTTCAAGAAAATTTTAATATCGATATTTTTTTGTGTTGCTACAAATATGATAGCGCAG
>JBFWYJ010000335.1:0-4057 GCA_050186555.1 Bacteroidia bacterium | reverse complement strand
GCCCTTTTGAAAGTTTGTTTTGTTTGAATTGAAATAAAACCTAACCGTTTTTGTTTGAATTGAAAAAGAATTTCCCAGAGTAAGCTTTACCAAATTTCCCAGGGAAAACAATTTCTGAAACTATTTATAAAGAAAGCATTTATGAATGTACTTTCTTTATTCGATGGAATCGGTGTGGCTTACCTTGCTTTAAAAAGGGCTGGAATAAAAGTTGATAATTATTATGCCTCGGAAATTGATTTAAACGCCTCCAGGGTTGCCGTATCCAATCACCCTGATATAATCCAACTCGGTGACGTTAAATCAGTCAAAGGCTCCGATTTGAGCTGTATTGATTTATTAATTGGTGGTTCGCCATGCACCAACTTAAGCTCAATGGGAAAACAGGAAGGCCTCGTTGGCGAACAGTCGAAATTGTTTTACGAGTATGTTCGTTTGCTGAATGAACTAAAACCCAAATTCTTTTTATTGGAGAACGTTGCCTCGATGCGAAAAGAGGAGCGAGATAAAATCTCCGCCCTAGTCGGAGTTGAACCGATTCTAATTAACAGCTCGCTGGTTTCAGCTCAATGCCGAAAGCGATTGTACTGGACCAACATTCCAGGGGTCGGTTTACCAAGGGATAAAAAGATACTGTTTCAAGACATTGTTTCTGGCGGTTTTGTTGACCGAGAAAAATCTCATGCGTTATTGACCAACCAGCTTCCACAAACCGAGGTCGGCCTTAATCGCTATCTATTCAAGTGTACGGGTCAGATTGTTTTTAAAGAAAAGTATTTTGCCGAACTGGATAAAGAAACCAAGGCAGAGCGTTTTTGCAATATGCAAAAGCTGAGGTTACTGAATAAAGAAAAAAATAAATCTTTTAAGAACGGTGTGTTCCGTAATATAACCATACATGAGGCCGAGACTCTGCAAACATTACCAAAAGACTATACGGCTGGCATTGCTCTTTCAAATCGCTTTAAAGCTCTCGGAAATAGTTTTACCTGCGATGTAATTACTCACATACTTTCTAAGCTTCCTTCAGGAACTTTATAATCAAGTTCTTTAACGAAATAGTTTTCGATTACCTCAGCGAGTAGTTCTTCAAAGGTTATTGCATCTCTGCTCATTAATGCCATATAAAGCTCAATGAGCGGCATTGTGGCTTCGTTTGTTTTGATGCTATTGAACAAAACTCTTTCGTTGTCCTCATCGCTTAAGAAGTAAAAGGTGTCTGTTACGCTTTGCGTTGGGTTATCAATTTGCAATACAGTTATGGCTGGCGTGGTGCCTTCCTCTTTGTTGTAATACTCCGAGAACTCGATTCGAGCCACCTCTACTGTTTGTCCTTCTGCATTCAATAAATGCACCTGTCCGTTGTTATCTAGTAATGCCATAGCTTTTTAAATAAATATCAAAAAACTTTGGAACCAATTTTTAAAGTATAACGGCTAATTCCCTTAAATCAACGTACATATTTAGAATCTCGATTATTAAATGCAGGTAAAGTACCTTCGAGAATATTGACTACAACTTCGTTTGTTTTCTTATCTTCAATTGCCCCTGAATAAAACTCAACAGTATTCTTATTTTCCTTATCAATCTTCATTTGTATTATTTGGTCAGCATCGCAAACTATTGCCAAATTTGGATTGTGAGTAACAATAATGATTTGTCGTTTTTCCTTAACCTTTTTTATAAAATGAACTAAAATATGGTAGATGCTTTCATTATCAAGGTTTTCCTCTGGCTGGTCAATAATTAATGGAATATCATCTTTATCAAGAATTAAATAAAAGATTAACAATAATGCTCCTCTCTCTCCTGGGGAAAGCTCTTGTAAAGTTTTTGAACCAAGCTTTAAGTTGAAAACAGGTTGTAAATACTCAGCACCAAATATATAATCATAAAGCTGACTCAATTCAACACCTTTTTTCAATTGACTATTTGTATCAAGGACAATATTATCAGTGGTTCGCTTATCGTATTTTAAGCTGTCCATAATAACATTAGTAAATTCGATAAAGCCCGTTGCATTTTCAAAATGGGCTTTTTCTATAATATCCATTAGAATTTTATAACCATCTTGCTTTCCATAAAAAGTTCCGCCCTTTGATTGATTAATTAAATTAAAAAAACTATCGGGAAAAGAGCGCAATTCTAAAGCTACATCAATCTTGACATCATATTTCGCCTTTAATTCCTTAAATTCATCAATAAACTTTGTAACAGGTTGGTATAACTCTTTTCTTACCTCTAATAATTTTATCTTCTTTGTGTAAAGTTCATTTGTTAGTTTTTCTCGCTCTTTTATTTTTGCTTCTAACTCTTGTGTAAGTATATTACTAATATAATTTAGCTGACCATTATAGTAGCTCAAGGTGCCTTCTTCATTGTTGTTTCCTTCAATAGTCTTTTTTTGGTCTTCCCATTTCTTTAATTCATCTAAATATTTTTGTTGTTCTTTAGCTGGCTTATCCAATTCCTCCTGACCTTTAACAAGACTGTCCTGAAGCTGCTTAACTTTAAAAGGTTTACTTAAAATATTATTTACATCTAATATATCATCTAACAGTTTAATAGATTTTTTTACATCCTCTAAAATATTGCTGATTGGGTCGGTACTAATCAGAAAAGTAAATACATCCTTTAAGGCTATATTATTTCTGGCAAGGATTATTGAGTATTCATTACTTACATCGTGATTTTTGTTTAGTTGTTCGTTAAGATTTTTAAAATAATTCAAGGTGCGATTAAGTTCTTCAAATTGCAAAGTTAATTCTGACCTAGTCTTCTTATGCTCTTCGATTTCCTCTTGTAATTTGACAATACTCTCTCTGCTTTTCGCCAACTCTTCAATTAAAACTTTTGCCTCTTCACTTTGTTCTATTTCAACTGGTTTAATCGGTTTATTATTGTTAAGTGCATTTAACTCTTCTTGTTTTAATTTTAACTTATTTTCAATTGACCTTTTATATTCCTTTGTAGTTTTATCTTCCAGAGTAATAATTGATAAATTTAATTTGGAAAGTGCTGTTTGCAATTGAGCTATTTCATCAATTACTAAACTAGATTTATAATTAATAAGTTCATCTAGGGATGACTTACCTAATCTCATCTCAGCTGGTGTATGTGAAAAGATTATATGCCTTAATTCTTTTTCAAAATCATCACTATCTACATTTACACAAAGCCGCTCAAGAAAATTTTGAGGAATATATTTAACCCTTTCTGGTTGCCCCTTATCAGGATTTTCATTTAGCATAATATTTGCTACACTTCCGTCATGCCAAACTAGCGAAGCTTCAAATTTATTAGATAAGTTATAAGGCTTTTGCTTTCTGAATTTTTTATCTGTCAAAAACGAAAACTCAGAGGGGTCTCTGTGGGTATTTCCACACAAACCAATAACATCTGCTATCGCACTTTTCCCACCACCTTTATTTCCAATAATTGCAACAAGAGAACTATTTAATTCTATTTTAAAATTATCAAACCAGACATCTTCTATTTCACCAGAATTTTCAATTTTCTTAATTCCCAAACCCTTAATGAATTTCGTTTGATTTGCCCTAACTCTTTTTAATAAATCAGGTTCATCGCCAATAAACACTCTTTCAGGCTCAACAATGATTTGTCTTAATCCTTGGAATGTGGTGTCAGCATTAATCCAACAGTGTTTATCAGTAGGTTCTGAATTTTGGTTTTTCAGAAAGCCCAATGGGTAATTTATTTCATGAGCGTCAGAACCTTTTATACATGGCTTGCATTTCTCAAACCATGCTTCAAATTGCTCTTTAGTATAATTCTCATCCTTCCACTTAAAAAAATCAATCTGTTTTTTTGAAGAAGAACCCATTATATGTGCTTTTTTCACTAATGATAATTTAAAAAAATTATCATTAGGGTCTATATCATCAATTCCACCATATTCATCATATGGTAGCCATACCAAGCATTTATTTTCATAAAGATTAAACTTCTTTAGGCTAGAAATAATTGCTTCAAAATCGAATCTTACTTTATTAAGATTCTTTGCATAACCAAATTGAATATTTAATCCATTTTCATC
>JBFWYJ010000334.1:0-4087 GCA_050186555.1 Bacteroidia bacterium | reverse complement strand
TATAAGAAAACGCCATGGCCTGATTTTATCAAGGAGTATAATAAGACTGGTATAAATAAGTAATCATGAAGGGGTCTACAATTCATCATCTAAATAGCGGCATAATAATATTAAGTACAATAGTAGCTTATTTAGTTCCGTTCGAAATGTTTTTGCTTGCTTACGCAGTCTTAGGACCATTGCATTACTTGACAGAAATTGGCTGGTTGCACAAAAAGAATTACTTCACAAAGGGGAAATATGATTTTATCATTTTAGGAGTTATTTGTACAATCATGGTCTTTTTAAATTTCAATCCTCCAAAAAACGGCTATATGATTCTTGCCGATTTGTTAGCCTTTGCATTACTGATTTCTTTTGCTCTGGTGTATATCAAAGATTGGCTTTATCGCATTGCTGTATTTGTACTAGCTATATTTACAATTGCATTTTTAAATAATGCTCCTAGTTACTTTATTTGGGTAGCTATTCTTTTACCAACCATCATTCATGTCTTCATTTTCACTTTCTTGTTTATGTTTTATGGCGTGTTAAAAGAAAAGTCGTGGCCAGGATTGATTTCAATAGCGGTATTAATACTCTGTACGGCAACTTTTTTTATCTATCAGCCGGAGACCATGACCTATCATGTTAGTGATTATGTTCAAAGAAGTTACTCTGTTTTCAAAGAATTAAATTTTCGTTTGATACAGTTATTTAATCTTGGTCAGTTAAATAATGTTAATGAAGTCTTTACTACCCACGCCGGGTTTGTGATCATGCGCTTTATAGCTTTTGCATACACATATCATTATTTAAATTGGTTTTCAAAAACATCAGTAATTAAGTGGCACCAGGTATCAAAGAGATCATTGATTATTACTATTGCTGTTTGGTTGATTTCAGTTGCACTTTATGCATTTGAATACAATATCGGACTTAAGGTATTGTTATACTTATCATTCCTTCATGTATTTCTTGAGTTCCCATTAAACGTTGTGTCGTTCACGGGAATTGGAAAAGAATTAAAATCTCTTACAAAAGGCAGTTAGCCAAGTAATGATTTTACCAATTGGGAAACAATTTTGTTATCCGCTTGTCCGGCTAATTTCTTTGTAGCAGCTCCCATTACCTTACCCATATCTCCCGGTCCTGCTGCACCAACTTCCGTAATGATTGATTTTAAAACCGCTTTGATTTCATCCTCACTCATTTGTTTAGGAAGATACACTTCCATTATTTCAGCTTGAAACTGCTCAACTTCTGCCAAATCTTGTCGGTTTTGTTGTATGTATAAATCAGCAGACTCCTTGCGTTTTTTTACTTCTTTCTGAATGGCCTTCATGGCAGATTCTTCCGTCAAGCCTTCAGGAGAAGTTTTTAATAAAAGAATAGATGATTTAATAGCACGTAATGCTTCCAACTTCTTAGCTTCTTTAGCCAACATTGCAGCTTTGATATCTGCATTTATTTTTTCTTCGATGTTCATATGGTAAAAATAAAAAAACCGCCGTGAAAACGGCGGTTTATCAAGTATTAAAAATTAATGTATTACTGAGAATTTGCCGGTTTTTAATGTTTTACCGGAACTATTTTTTACGCTATAAAAGTAAATTCCGCTATGATAGTCGGCAACATCCAGTTTAATTCTATTATTATTGAAACCAACTGAGTTGATTTGTTTCCCTGTTAAATCAATAATTTCAATTCTATTTGCATCATTATTGCTCGCTTCAAAATACACATTTGAAGTAGCCGGAATTGGGTAAACGTTTAAACCAATTTCATTTTTAGCTGATTCACTTAGCCCTACAGTTGAAGCAGGAAACTGGATGTTGTCTACATACATTTTACTGCCAAGTTGTGCACCTTTTCTGATAGAAGTTCCATTGCTAGGGAATTTATAACTGGAAGCAACATATATTGCCATACTATCAGGAGTTAATGTGCTTGAATAAGCAATCGTTAAAGTGCCGTTTGCCATTGTGTTATTTGTGGTTGAATATAAATTTTTTGCAGCTCCTATATACGTTCTGCTTGACCCATTCCATTTCCACAATACTGCACTTATACCTGCTGTGTCATTAGCCGCTGGTTCTGCCTGGTAGCAATAGGTAATTTCCGTTGGACGTTGGTTATAAGCAAAACCATCAACCAGTTGCCCACCTGAAAAAGTGATTGCAACTGTTCCTGTAAATGCAAATCCACAAGTATCAGGCACAAGCCCTGCTAAGGCACCTAAAGTAAACTTCTTGGTTTCAACCAACATAGAGAATCCACCACTACAGTTATTTGTAGACTGAGTAACCGACGTTGGGTTACTGGCACTTGCAAATGCACTAGTTAATACATTTGTTGATATCCAGCCCTGAGGATCTGATGCAGGATATGCAGATCCCGGAGGCCATGTTCCGTCAAAATTAACATCTACTTGCGCTAAAAAGCCAAGTGATACTATACTAAAAATGGAAAGTAAAATTTTTCTCATAATTCATGTTGTTAATACCCAAATGTATGAAAATTAGCTAAATAAGAAAAAGAATACGGACAATTTTTAGTAATTTTAATCGTTATTAACCTATTGAAAACTTGGTATTTAGCCATATTCATCTCAATTGGGCACTTGTTTGCACAGGTTGGCCCGCCTCAAATGCATTGCCTTTCTACCAATACGATTGGTGATGTAACCATTTTTTGGACTCCTCCAACTGATCCCGGGGCTCAATTCTTTGAGTATGAGATTTTTAATTCTTCTTTTCAATTAGGGCCATTTACAAGCATTGCAACAATAACTTCAATTGCAACTAATAGTTATGTTCATGTTGGTGCAGGAGCAAATACACAAAGCAAGTATTATTTCATCAGAACAAAATTTGGACCTGGAGGCGCAAATACTTCTAAGAATTCTGATACATTACGTTCAATTTTTCTGAATTTAATCAATAGTAATGGTGTTGTTGGGATTAATTTCAACCATCTTAAGCAACCACCGCTTTCAACATCTTCTCCGAGTTTTACCATTCTAAGAGAACATCCTCCGGGTACTTGGTCAAACTTGAAAATAACACAAGGGTTGTCATACAACGATACTATCTCGGTTTGCAATGTGTCGTACAATTATCTGGTGACTCTAGGAGATTCAAAAGGATGCTTATCTACATCAAATATTTCAGGAGGAACGTATCAAGATAAAATAGGTCCTAATCCCACATATATAGATTCTGTCAGCGTATTGCCAAACGGCCAAACAGTGATTGGTTATCCTCCTTCAATATCTTCGGATTGTTCCGGTTATTACATTTATCAAGTAATCAACAGCATCAACACAAAAATTGATTCTTTAGCTGGGGCGCTTTCAACCTTATATACATTTACATCTACATCCGCAAACAGCTCTGAAGTGAAATTTATAATTGCGCCATTTGATAGTTGTGGTAATCCCGGAATCTTAAATACCGCGCATAAAACCATGTTCCTTGTTGCTAACTATAACAAGTGTAAATATGAAACGCGTTTATCTTGGAATGCATATGAGAATATGCGTAATGGGATTAAAGAGTACAAAATTTATTACTCTGTAAATGGTGGTAATTTTCAATTATTAGGAAGTACACCCGGCTTAACCTTCACGCATTCAAATGTGGATCCTGACAAAACTGTTACCTATTTTGTAAGAGCAGTAAATGGAACGGAAGACATTACTTCTTCTTCTAACAGAGTTACATTTTTTTCTTATCAAACACCGGCTCCTGATTTTATTTACATTAAGTCAGTATCGGTTTTGGACGACGAAAACATTAAAATAAAATTTTTAGTTGACTCAATTAAGCTCGGCAATGGTTTTGATTTATACAGAAGCGAAGATGGTATTTCGTTTACAAAAATTGGTTTTATCGCCAGCCTTGCAACGAATTCATATGAGTATACAGATACAGATCTGAAAACGCGCTCAAAAACTTATTTCTATAAAGCTATGGCAAAGGACAGTTGCGGAAATGACAGAACTACTAGTTCTGTTGTACAAGCCATATTGCTAAAAGTTAATAATGATAAAAATAATTTCTTCCATAAAAAACTGTCATGGTCAAATTATACAGGTTTTGCAGGC
>JBFWYJ010000333.1:0-4100 GCA_050186555.1 Bacteroidia bacterium | reverse complement strand
CTTTTCAAACAACCAACGACAAGGAGATGAAAAATGTTGGTACAACTTAAGTTATCCGAAATTTAAAGCAACTGTTCATCTTAGCTACAAACCTGTAGAAAATAATATTTCTAGTTATATAGAAGATTCTAGAAACTTTGCGGTAAAACATCAAATTAAAGCCACTGGTATGAATGAAAGTGTTATTATCAGAGACAGCGCAAGGGTGTTTGGATTAATGTACGATATAGAAGGAAACACAGCATCCTCATTGCAATTTTATATTACCGACAGCACAAAACATTTTATGCGTGGTGCATTATATTTTGATGCAAGAACTAATATTGATTCATTGAAAATAGTAATCGATTTTATCAGACAAGATATTCTGCATTTAATTGAAACAGCGAGTTGGAAAAGCTAATCAGTTTCTAATTATTAAAGAGTTTCCATCATATGACGAAGGATAAATTCTCAAATACCAAGCAGAAGAACTATTCATGGCGGCACCATCTACAATTTGCCACATCGCATTTTTTATGGTATCCTTCAATGTAAAATTATCGGATTGAACTTTTACGGCAGAAGCAGGTACGTTCGGATTCTCCGGTGATGTCCGTTCCAAAACAACAAAGTCTTCCAAAGTCTTCCTATAAATGATTAATCCGTTTATTCCTGCACCCGGATAATACATCCAACCGCCAACGCCTTGAATTTTAAAATTAGTTGGGTCATTAGGGTAAATTGTAACATTGACTGGCGTATATGGAATTGGATATTCAGCTACTTCTTCTTTCTTTTTCTTTTTGCAAGAAAAACTCAGAATAAAAACAATTAGTAAAGCGAGTATTTTAAATTTTAAATTCAAATGCTTAGATTATATTAACTTATAGTGCTTGAAACAAATTTATACATTTGTACCAAAGGCAAAGTTAAACCAAAATGAATCCTGATTCAAACGATAACGATAAAATTCCCGTTAAATTATTCGGCAAACCGTTTATTTTATCGATTGTTCTGATTATGGGACTTTCAGGGGGGTATTTCATTCAAAAATATTCACAACCAAAAACGGAAACACAAAACTATTCTAACGCGAATGGTAATAAACTGGGTTCATTAATTCGTTATATCGATAAATACTACGTAGACACAATTGATCCGAAAGAGCTTGAGGAAAAAGCAATTGCAAGTCTTTTAAAAAATCTTGATCCTCACAGCGACTATATTCCGGCCAAAGATTTTGAATTAGTAAATGAACCGCTGGAAGGTAACTTTGACGGTATCGGCGTTGAGTTTAATATTCTTCATGATACGGTGCGTGTTGTAAATCCTATCATTGGTGGACCAAGCGAAAGAGTTGGTGTTAAAGCCGGTGACCGGATAGTGAAAGTTGATGGGAAAAATCTAACCGGTAAAGAAATAACCAATAAAAAAGTTTTTGATTTGTTAAGAGGGAAAAGTGGCAGCAGTGTAGTGATTACTGTTATCAGAAGTGGTTTTAAAAATCCTTTGGACTTTAAAATTACACGAGATAAAATTCCGCTTTATAGTCTTGACATAGCTTATATGGTTACAAACGACATCGGCTATATCAAGATTAGCAGATTTGCCAGCACAACATATGAAGAATATTTAGATGCATTTAATGCTTTGAGTAAGCAGAAAATGAAAAAACTAATTCTTGACTTAAGAGGCAATGGTGGTGGATATTTAAAAACTGCCGTTGATTTAGCAGATGAATTTCTAATTAATGGTTTACAAATTGTTTATACAGAAGGAAAGGCTTATTCGAGAAAATCATACTCATCAACAACTAAAGGAGGCTTTGAAAAAAATCCAATGGTTGTGTTAATTGACGAAGGAAGTGCGAGTGCCAGTGAGATTGTGGCCGGAGCTTTGCAAGATAACGACAGAGCTACAATAATTGGAAGAAGAAGTTTTGGAAAAGGGTTAGTGCAAGATCAAATAAATTTACCGGATGGCTCAGGAATTAGATTAACAATTGCCAGATATTACACACCAACAGGTAGGTGTATTCAAAAACCTTATTCTATGGGTGACGATTCATATTTTAATGAAGAATATGAAAGATATGATCATGGAGAGCTTTACAACATAGACAGCATCAAAATAGATAAAAATAGAAAATACAGAACGCCAGGAGGTAAGATTGTTTATGGTGGAGGCGGAATTATTCCGGACGTATTTGTTGCCTTAGATTCAGCGAAATATGGCGCATTAGTTAACAGACTTTTTTATTCAGGAAAAATTAATTCATTCAGTTTTGAATATACTGATAAGCATAGAAGTGAATTACTAAAAACATTTTATGATTCCAAAAGCTATAATGAATCATTCAAAATAAACAACATCATCATTAATGAATTTTTAGAATATGCTGAAATTAAAAACCAAGCGTCTTTTTCAAAAGAAGATTTGAAAGGTATTGATCAGTTGTTAAAAGCATTTATAGGTAGAAATTTATTTGATAAAGACAGCTATTACCCAATTCTGAACAGTAACGACAAGAGTATTTTAAAAGCTATTGAAATTTTAAGGAAAAATTAACTGAACTTATAAAACATTAATATTAAATTAGTGTTTTCATTATTCATTAACCCATAAAAACATAAAATTATGTCATTTGAACTACCAAAATTAAATTATGCTTTTAACGCCTTAGAACCACATATCGATGCAAAAACCATGGAAATTCACCATGGTAAACATCATAACGCTTACGTAACTAATTTAAACAATGCTTTGCCCGGAAGCGGAGCAGAAAACATGAGCATTGAAGATATTTGCAAAAACATTTCTAAATTCTCCATGGCTATCAGAAACAATGGCGGAGGTCATTTTAACCATACTTTATTCTGGGAAATTATGGCGCCAAATGCAGGAGGAAATCCGGTTGGAGAAGTTGCCAAGGCAATTGATGCAGATTTAGGCGGATTTGAAAAATTTAAAACTGATTTTGCAGCAGCCGGTGCAACTAGATTTGGAAGTGGTTGGGCTTGGCTTTGCGTTAAAGCTGATGGAAAACTTTGTGTATGCAGTACGCCAAATCAAGATAATCCATTAATGGATATTGCTGAATGTCCGGGAACGCCAATCTTAGGAATGGACGTATGGGAACATGCTTATTATTTGCACTACCAAAACAGAAGACCTGATTATATTTCAGCTTTCTTCAATGTAATTGATTGGAACAAAGTCAATGAAAATTATTTGAAAGCAAAGAAGTAGATTATATTAATTCAGAATATAAAAAGCGGGCTTTGGTCCGCTTTTTTAATAACCAAAAAAAGCAAAACTTCCGTTTTGCTTTTTGCTCCCACTCCCTATCTTCATTTCATTACGGTAGGTAGGCTGGGCTTCTCACCATTTTATTTATTCTCGCCCTTGCCCAAAACAAAAAAAGCAAAACTTTCGTTTTGCTTTTTGCTCCCCCTCCTTCCCGCACGTGCGGGAGAACCAGGGACCCCATGATTAATCCCGCATATGCGGGACTCTAACCATAACTGACAAATTTGCTGTTGGAACAAAATCTGCATCAATCAATTTTTCTAATAATTTTCGGCTTTTTGTTTTTTGATAAATTTCTCTAACAGAATAGCTTGCGATCTGTTTTCAGATACCTTAAAGACTGCTTTTAATTCCCAGTCCTTGAATTTACCTGTATATCTCTCTAATGGATTTGAATTATGCTGTGATAGTCTAATCCATGGATCTTCTGAGTATCCAGTATAGTACTTGTCAGCTTTGGTAGAATATATGATGTAAATAAAGTACATTCAAAACAAAAAAAGCAAAACTTTCGTTTTGCTTTTTGCTCCCCCTCCTGGGCTCGAACCAGGGACCCCATGATTAACAGTCATGTGCTCTAACCAGCTGAGCTAAGGAGGAATTTCTGATTAGGGATGCAAAGCTAAAATAGATTTTCGAAATAAACAATATATTTGCCTAAAATTTTAAAATCTATTCAGAATGAGTTTATTAGTTGTAGGTACCGTTGCATTTGATGCTATTGAAACCCCTTTTGGTAAAACAGATAAAATAATTGGGGGTGCGGCCTCATACATTGCCTTAGCCGCTTCTTATTTTAATAAGGATAT
>JBFWYJ010000332.1:0-4108 GCA_050186555.1 Bacteroidia bacterium | reverse complement strand
TTCCGTCTTATTGCCAATTAAGAGCAAATGCAATTTCCCAAGGAGGAAAATATATCGGAAGGTTTGGAAAAAAGGGAGCTGCTTACGACCTACTGCAACAAACAGCAAACGCCTATAATCAAGATATGGGCATAAACACTTCATTTGAACCGTATGATACTTATTCAAAATTAGAAGTTGATCCGGAAGTAACAAATAATACGGTGCATGATGTTGTATTCTATTTAAAAACCTTAAAAGTGCCAATCCAAAGAAATCAAAACGATGGCGATGTTCAAGCGGGAAAACAACTATTCATTTCGGTAGGATGTAATAAATGCCACAAAGAAGAATTGAAAACAGGAGCATCGCCAATCGCAGCTCTTTCAAATAAAATATTCTTTCCGTACACCGATTTACTTTTGCACAATATGGGTAGTGGTTTGGATGATAATTACACGGAGGGCTCTGCTAAAACTTATGAGTGGAAAACACCTGCCTTATGGGGTTTGGGCTTATCCAAAAATTCTCAAGGTGGAAATTATTTTTTAATGCATGACGGACGGGCAACATCAATAGAACAAGCAATTTTATTACATGGTGGTGAAGGGCAACAAAGCAACACCAACTATCAAAACTTATCTGAAAGCGATAAACAAAAATTAATCAAATTTTTAGAAAGCCTGTAATGGAAAGAAGAGACTTTATTAAATCGGCTTGTTTAACCTGTGCAGGTAGCATTGGAGCATCATGGTTGCTTCAGGCATGTACCCCACAAAAATACATTACCAACGTAGGCATTAAGGAGAATAAACTTGTAATTAAAAAGTCAGAGTTTACGGTTATAAAAAAGGAAAAAACTATTCAGCAAAAATTTATTTTAATTAAACCGGAGACAATGCAGTTTCCTATTGCTCTTTACAAATTAAACGATAATGAATACAAAGGACTTTATTTACAATGTACGCATCAAGGCTGTGAACTTTCTCCGCATGAAACCATGATGGTGTGTCCTTGTCATGGCGCAGAGTTTAATCCAAAAGGAGAAGTAACAACTGGGCCTGCTGAAACTAACTTAAAATCATTTATTACCTCAACAGATCATGAATACATTTATATCCAACTTTAAACTAATGAAGCATTTATTTATCCTTACAATTCTGTTTTTTTCTACTCATTATTCTTTTTCACAAATAGATACGAGTAAAGTAAAAAGAACTCCAACTGATACATCAAAAATGCAATTGAATTTAGATGCAGTTTATAATCGTCCTTTCTTACAATACGGTAAAATACCTGTTGCTATTGGAGGTTATGCAGAAGCAAACACACAATATGCAGTTACAGATGGAGTAACAGAAGGTTTTTCATTCCAAATGAGAAGGATGACTTTGTTTTTGTCATCCTCAATCCATCGCAAAATTAAGTTCCTAACAGAGATTGAGTTCGAAGATGGGACAAAAGAAATCAATATAGAATTTGCAGCCTTAGATTTTCAATTCCATCATTTGCTGAATTTTAGAGGAGGAATAATTATGAATCCAATTGGAGCATTTAATCAAAACCACGATGGTCCACGTTGGGAATTTATTGATAGACCAATCTCTGCAACCCAAATGTTACCATCAACCTTCAGTAATGTTGGCTTTGGTTTTTATGGCAAAATTTATAAACCGAATACAGTGTGGGCTTATGAATTGTATTTAACTAATGGCTTAAACGACAACATCATTGGTAATGCAGAGAATAAAACATTCCTTCCTGCTGCAAAATTAAACCCTGATAGATTTGAAGAGAGTTTTAATGGCGAGCCATTAACAAGCGCAAAGACGTCATTCAGGTATAGAAAAATTGGTGAACTTGGTTTGTCATACATGGGTGGGGTTTACAATAAATTTCAAGAAGATGGTTTAGTATTGGACAAAAAAAGAAGAGCGGACGTTTTCGCTATCGATTTTAATACCACAATCCCTAAAGCAAACACAGTAATTACAACAGAGTTTGCTTGGACTTTTGTGGATGTTCCTGACACTTATACTCAACAATTCGGAAAGAAACAGCATGGGGGATTTATAGATATAGTACAACCTATTATAAAGAAAAAAATGTTTGGTTTTGAAAAAGCAAGTTTCAATGCAGCTATCCGTGCAGAATATGTTGATTGGAACGTTGGTACGTTCAATGAAACAGGAGGGAATATTGCAGATGAGATTTTTGCTATTGTCCCAGCAATCAGTTTCAGGACTTCACCACAAACAGTCCTCCGCTTAAATTACCGCTATGAATGGAAAACAGATATTTTAGGTAATCTTGCTGCAAGAACAGGTGCAATTCAATTTGGCGTGAGCAGTTATTTTTAAAATTATCCTTTACTAAGTAAAAGCTCCTATTTAGTGGGTGGGTATTAATATGCCTAAGCTAAGCAGACCCTAGGCGGCAAATTTTCAAACCCTTTCCATTATGGGTTCATGTCACGCAACTGATTGATAACAAGTATATTGTAACGAAAACCTAATAAGTATCATTTTTTTATCTCAATCGAATTTTGTACTTTCGTCATACAATGAAAAGAATTCTAGTCTTCACCTTGCTTTTTGTTTACACCACTTTAGCTTGCGGTGTAAATATTCAATTGCATTATTGCGGTGGGAAGATAAAATATATTTCTCTGTTTGCACCAAGTGATGATGACGGATGCTGCGGATCTTCAATGAAGAAGAAGGACTGCTGCGATGATAAAGAACAATATCTAAAGGTAAAAGATAAACACAATTCGAATACCTCTTTAAAAGTAGTAACTTTTAAAGGACAGATATCAGACTTTGAAGTTCCTTATTTCACCTACAATTTTCATTACAATACACATGAGTGTATTGTTGAAAATTATCACGCTCCACCCGTCTTATACGATAATCCCTTATATCTTAAGCATAGGGTATTAATTATTTGATTTTCCGATTTACTAAGTAGATCCCGACTATACCAATAGCTCCGGGACTTGGTTCTTTGCACTCAATCGTGTACTCAATTTAGTTTATTAATTATTTAAAAATATAAAAATGAAAAAAGCAATTTTATCAATAATTTCTGTAGTTGCATTATCTGCATCTGCAATGGCACAAATTCCTAACGCAGGATTTGAAAGTTTTACAACAGTTGGTTCATATGAAGTACCAAATGGATGGGGAACAATGAATAATACAACAGCTACCTATAGCGTTTACACAGCAACTAAAGGTACTCCGGGAAGTCCAGGGGCTTCGTACTTAAAGTTAACTTCTAAAACAGTTAGTGCGTCTGTAGTAAATGGCATCGCAGTTAGCGGTGTATTAGATTCAATAACAATGAAACCGAAATCAGGATTCCCTTGCACATTACAACCTGTAAGTTTTACAGGAAAATGGCAACACATGATCTATGGAACAAGCCAAGGGTCAGTTAAAGCAGTTCTTACAAAATGGAACGTAGGTTTAAGTAAAAGAGATACCGTGGCTATTGCTGCACAAACTCTTGCAGGTATGGCAATGAGTTGGGCTAACTTTAGCATTAACTTTACCTATTTAAGCAGCGTTGTTCCCGATTCATGTATTATAGAATTAAGAGCAAGTGGTAGTGCGCCAACAGTTAATGATTATTTATGGGTAGACAATCTTGGATTTTCAGGATCAGTAACCGGAATTGAAAATCACGAATCGTTTGTAACAAATATGATAGTTTATCCAAATCCATCTTCTGAGAACGTAAATTTTAAATTCAATATCAAAACTGCTCAACAAGTAAATATTGAAATTACCGACATCAATGGTAAATTAATTCGTTCAACAAATTTTGGAAAAATACAAGGCGAAACTAATCAAAACATGAATATTTCAGGTATTGCCAAAGGAACTTATTTCGTGAAAATAAAAGGTGAGGATGCAACTGAAACAAGAAAATTAGTAATAGAATAATACTAAGAGCCATGAAAAACCTATTAAACCTATGTTTGGGGCTGCTTTGCATTAATGTAGCAGCCCAAACAACTCAACTCGTAATTCCTGATACCTTAATAGGGCCGAGCTATACTTTGAACATGCACAAAGATAGTGTGCAATTCTTTCCCGGAAATAAATCGCAAACTTATGCATTC
>JBFWYJ010000331.1:0-4114 GCA_050186555.1 Bacteroidia bacterium | reverse complement strand
TCAACACCTTTTTTTAAATCCCGGCTCGCTGTTGCTGAAGAACTATCTTTAAACACATTCATGTAATCCTTTCGTGAAAAGGTTTTGATTCCTAAGGAAATAAAATAATCCAATCTATCTGTGTCCTTTAGAACTCTGTTATTGTAAGAAAGAAGGGAAGAAAGTGATTGATCAATGACATTTAACATGTACTCAATAAATGTTGTTGAATTTCCTTTTTTGTCACTTATTGCCAAAGATTTATAATATTCTCTTTGTGATTTACTAATTAATGTCTCAAACGGCAAAAACTCAAAAATGGGGTATTCTGACATCAAAACCAATGTTTGCCATAACCTCCCCATTCTCCCATTACCATCAATGAATGGGTGAATGTATTCCAGCTCATAATGAAAAACACAACTTTTAATCAATGTCAATTCATCAGTCGATTTCAGATATTGGAACAAATCCTTCATTAGGTATGGCAGATTGTTGTGCGGTGGCGCAACATGTTCTAACTTTTTTCCTTTAACAATTCCAACACCGCTTTGTCTGTATCTGCCCGGTAGTTTAATTAAGCCCTTCATTAAGATTTGATGTGCCTTCAAAAAACTTTTTTCAGACGAATAATTAAACTCCTTTAACTGCTCGTAAACCTTCACCGTATTTATTACTTCTGCAATATCTTTTTCGGGACCAATAACTCTTTTGTTTTCAATGATGGCTGTGATCTGTTCTTCGGTTAGTGTGTTGCCTTCAATTCTTAAAGAAGAATGAATCGTTTTTATTCTGTTTTGTTTTCTTAATTGTGGTGACTGTTTACTTAAATAATTAGCATTTACCTCTCCCAGTTTAGTAGAAATAGAGCTTACAAGCTTTAAAATTTTGGGCGTTATGCTATAAGGCGGTTTCAATGATAGTATCAAATGATACTATCAAATTTACATAATATTATTCAAATTATAACTAAATGTTATCGTTGAAATTCAATCCGTGCTAAATATTGTCACGGATTACAAATCCACGACAAGGGAGCTTTTTATTTAGCTAAATCACTCTTCTTTTGGAATTTCAATTGCTTTTACGTTTCCGGAATCATCCACCTGCAATTGGTATGATTTACCATTTTGATTAATTAGAATAAGTTCATTTGTTTCTACACGTTTAAATCGCTCTGTAACGCTTGGTTCGCTATCACAACCAATCATTATAGGTAGCAAGATTAAAATTAAAAACTTTTTCATATTGATATTGACTATGATTTTTGACTAATTTACTATTATACGAGTAGCGACGGGTTTTCAATCCGCGATAATGGTTATCAGTTTATAAAAATCTTGATTACTTAAACATTTTTGACATCCAATTTAAACTTGGACTAATTTCAAAATACAATCCTTTTAAATCATCGTTATTTTCTTCTAACGTTAAATAATCAAAGTATCCCGATAAACTTTGTGACCCCCCAAATTGATAACCTAGAAGGTTTAAAATATCATATTCGTGTGAAACAGAAATAACATAAAACGCTTCATTCTTACTTTTTCCATTCCCAGAGCTCATTATCGCATGTATAATAACTCGCAGTTGTTCTACCCTTCTAGCGAAAAAAATTTCATCACCTAATTTTTCCAGAGAATACAACTGATAATTTAAGGCCCTCAAATCAAATGGATTACTAGAAAGAATATTATCTGTAAAATTAACTATTTTAATATGGTCAAGGCTATCCAAATTTTCTTTATTAAGAATTAATTTTACACTATCAGAATATTCAGAACGATTATAGGGAGAATATTTTTTATTAAACGAATAACCATAATACAGATGTCTTTTTTCATCCAGGTTCATGGTAGAATCACCTTGTAAAAATCGTTTCATTAAAGCTTCGTAATAAAAATTTGATTTCTTCTTTTTAATACTTTTCTCAATTTTTTTATAATTGGGCTTTTCAAAATTTAAATCTTGAGAATATGATAATATATTTAGAAGTAAAAATGCTATTAAGATTATTCTTTTCATCGTTTATTGTTTAATTAAAGATACAAAAGGAAATCTAGAGGGC
Source organism: Bacteroidia bacterium (assembly GCA_050186555.1). Taxonomy (GTDB): domain Bacteria; phylum Bacteroidota; class Bacteroidia; order B-17B0; family Aurantibacillaceae; genus Aurantibacillus. The sequence continues at coordinate 2,067 of JBFWYJ010000331.1, read as the reverse complement.
AAATCTTCTTCGCGAAGCGACCGCTATTCAGCCCGAGCGATAAACCGTTCTGCCCGCTTACTTTTGCTTGTTGTTACCTGGAGGTGTCGGCGTTTAGCTTTTGCTTTTTTGTGGTCGCCCGTTGCATTGGCATTTGAACTGGTCTGCGGTCACCGCATTTAATATGCCTGGGTTTATTTGTTTCATTTAAAAAATCATTAATTTTAATTATTAGACCATACACATGAGAAAAATTTTAATTCTTACGCAGATATTTTTGGCTTTCGTTTTAACAGATTGTAAAAAAGGACCTGATGACCCCAAAATTTCTTTGCTAACCAGGAAAGCAAGGCTTTGTGGCAAATGGAATCTTTCCTCTGGGACAAGTAGTTTGAAAGTTGTTCAAAACAGTGTTGCGCCTACTAACCTGCATATACAAAATATGGACGGCACTATGGCTACTGTTTACGACGACTTTAATTGGACCACTTATAAAATACCATATACACTGAATCTGGAGATCAAGAAAGATGGAACTTTTACCATGAATGAAAATTTTGGAGGCAACGTACTTGGGGCCAATGGAACCTGGGAATTTGCGGGCGGTGGAAAACATAAAAATAAAGAGAAAGTGTTTTTTAATATAGAGTCAGTTAGTAAGGGAAGCACTGGCGTTAATCTTTTTAATAAAGAGTGTACAGAGTTCACATACGAAATCTTAAGGCTAAAAAACAAAGAAATTGTATTGCAAGCCGCGAACGATATATTAATAAAAGCCAATGGAGATAAGATAAAGTTCGATGGCCATTTCACCCTTCACCAATAAATTTTACCGTCCTTAGCGTTATAGTCAGGATTGCTACAAATTTTAATAGTTGTTGTGTCTTTGTCTGAAGAAATACATTGACTAAAGATGAAATTTATTTTCGTTGTCATCATCTGGCTGGTTACCGCTAACGGTTGGGTTCTGCGCGTGACCACGGCGGAAACATTATTGCATTTTCCTTCTACTTGCTTTTCCCGTTGTTTAATGATAAATGTACTTAATTTTTGTGGCCAACGCAATACACGCAGTGGCCGATTTGTCGGCCACAAAATAATCTATTTCCCTGCCTGCCGGTAGGCAGGCGCCCGCTGACGCAAGCCCCGTGTTAGGCGTAGAACCTATTTTGTCTCTTTATTCTTACTAGTATTGTCATTATTATTTTCACTTTCCTTTTTCAGCGTTGTTTCTGTATTAAATAATTTTGCGCTAAATGGGATACGTGAAGAACTAATAACTGTACCTGTATTAGGCACGATTGCTCCTAATTGAGAATCACTAAGAACAGTACTATATGGTTCTTTTAGGAAAGTACCTGTAGTACCTAAATTGGAATAATTTTTGAATATTGGCATCCCAAAATTGGTGAGGGAATCTGAAACCAATACGCCTGAATTGATATAATCATGAACTGAAAGACCTGAAGTTCCCCCGAAATTTTTAAGGACATATTCGTTGAGATTCTCATCTGACAATCTAATTTGTTTGACTTCATTAATTGTTGCTTCCTTAATTTTAGGCACTAATCTTTTTTCTTTAGCAAAATGTAAAAAATTATCAGCGTTATAAATTAATATTCTAATACCCGTTAAATCAAAAAACTCTTTAATTAATTCTTCTCTGGGTCTAATTGTTTTACCATTTTCAATTGTCCACCAATCTTCTTTTCTATCATCTGTTACAAGAATTATTGGTTTCTTTTCCTTTTTAGTGCGGGATATAAGTTCTTTCCAAATTATTAAGTCTCCATATATATGACGGTCTCCTTTCTTTTTCTTATTTTCCAAATCTTTATATCCTGGAGGAATGCATTCCGCATATCTATCTTTTCCTTCGGAATAAATTTTTTTAAGCTCTTCTTTTGTAAATTCTTTACCGGTAGAATATTCAAATAGTTCTGTTAACTTTCCCAATACTTCATCCTTTGATTTAAAATCAGGATGTAACTTTTTTTGCTTCTCAAGCTCAGTAGAAAGTTTTTTCAGAAAATCACGGTGAAGTTTGTTGATGCTTTCAATTGAAATTACGGGATGAGATCGGAAGAG
>JBFWYJ010000330.1:0-4114 GCA_050186555.1 Bacteroidia bacterium | reverse complement strand
TGTAGCCATCAAAACACGAATTAAATTTATTTGAAATGAAAAAGGAAATTCACCCGGAAAACTACAGAAACTGTGTATTCAAAGACATGAGTAATGGATATTCGTTTCTAACACGTTCTTGTGCAGAAACTAAAGAAACTATTAAATGGGAAGATGGAAATGAATACCCGCTTGTGAAGCTTGATATTTCAATGACTTCTCACCCATTTTATACTGGCAAACAAGTATTAGTGGATACTGCAGGAAGAGTTGACAAGTTCCGTACACGTTACGGTAAGAAGAAATAATTACGATTTTTTTAAATATGTGCCCGATTTATCGGGCATTTTTTGTTTGGAAGAACTCCACTATTCCCTTATAATAAGCCTCTGCAACCAATTTCAATCTATTGTCAGAATTTTGGCTTGTTAGGGCAATCGCTTCATTAAGATTATCTTGATACAAACTTTCTCCGTAAACTAAAGGTGAGTTAATAGTATTACACAACAATAATTGCCGACAGTAAACACCTTCATTCTTAGTTGGCATACAGTTATTTTTTAAATAAGTTGCATCATCATGTTTAGCAATTTGAACACCTAACATCGCATGCGTATTTGCGACGACTAACGAGGATAATTTTTCCGATTCATCTAATATGTTTGTAATCATCAATTTTACCAAATGAACTCTGTTTTTCTGCTCTTGCAATCTGGAGGCTGTATAACAACCACCAATAAAACACATCGTATAGTTCTTATCACTGAACTTCAACCATGGCTCGTTTTTCTCATCAACATTATAGTGAATAACAACCGTTAAATCGGGTTTGTAATTATTAATCAGTTCCGATCTATGTTCTAATTCGTAATTCCTAAAAAACTCCCAGAAAAAAGGGTAAGCCTCCAATTTACTTAACCTGCTATATTCCTTTCCGTTAATTCTATTATTTGTTCTTAAGCTATCCAATACAAAAGATTTTCGTGTTTCAAACCAAGTCTGATAATTCATTCCAAAACTAGACAAGCCTTTGTCGCCTCTGGTAAGAAAAACCTCTCCTCCATCCTTCTCAATCATCGATTTTAAATAAAGAGCCGTTTGATGTGTTAATTGTCCTTCAAATAATTTAACTGAGTCTGCCGGATTTAGACTGTCTTTAGGGAACCATAAGAATTTCTGTTCTGTTTGGGCCTCATTAAATGAAGATGCAATATGTCCTGCATCAATTGCTATTTTCAATCCTTTTAAATTATTGCCGGAATTTTTTGTGAGTTTTGATTCAATATTTATCCATAAACTGTCGCGCTTTTTCTTTGATAACTTCCCCACTCCTTTCTGTTTATAAAATTTCTCAAGATTCTTGTCGGACTCAATTTTAAAATACTCAGCTAACATTGGCAACTCCTTTTTATGTATTCTAAACTCGCTCCTGCCCTTCTCATCGTTAATTGTAATATGATTATCTGTAAATACGACGTAAGGTGAAATGCTGCCCTTGAAATTTAGGTACTGATTGAAGCGTTGTTTGCAATCTTCAATTGTCTGTCCTGAAACAATCCTGAAACTCAACAGGCTTAAAATTAACCACCTCATATTCAAATTTAATTCATAATAATCTTTTAGATATTTGTAACTTGAAAGTTTATTAAGCATTTGATGTTAAAAGAGGATATAATAAACGCTATTTTAGACCAAGAAGTTGTTTATCGCTCGTCAAGGTCAGGTGGGCCAGGCGGACAAAACGTGAATAAAGTAGAGACAAAAGTTGAACTCACGTTTTATCCGGAAAAAAGTACAATTTTAACCCAAGAGCAAATCAATCGAATATTACGCCATTTATCTACCCACACTAAAAGCCAATTTATTCGAGTTACTTCTCAAAAATACGCTTCACAATTAAAGAATAAGGAAGAATGCAATAAAAAGTTTGTTGAGAAACTTGCAATTATTTTTAAGGAAGAAAGAAAAAGAATTAAAACCAAACCCGGTAAATCTAAGGTTGAGAAAAGATTAAAGGATAAAAAAAGCCATTCGGAAAAAAAAGAAAGACGTAGATTTAATTATTAAACCTCAATGCTTTTTAATTCTCTTGAATTTATATTATTTCTACCATTAGTATTTTTGGTATACTGGATTATTCCACGCAAATTCAGGAATCCATTTCTATTGTTAGCCTCTTATTATTTTTACTTTAGATTCAATCCATGCTTTATATTTCTGCTATTAGGCACTTCCCTACTCGATTTCTGGTGTGCCCGGAATATTGCGTCAAAACCGGAAAGTAGAAATGCATTCCTTTTTCTTAGCCTTTTCACAAACATCGGAATATTGTTTTTCTATAAGTATGTGCCGTTTATCTATAATGGATTTATTGCGTCAAACAATAATGATTTTATTTTGCAAAACTTAATTATTCCTGCCGGATTATCATTCTATACGTTTCAATCAATGAGTTATACAATCGACGTATATCGAGGGCATTATTCACCTAAAGATAAATGGTATGAATTTCTATTGTTTGTATCCTTTTTTCCACATATGGTAGCGGGACCGATTGTTAGATACAAAGATTTAATGCCACAAATAAAAGCGCTTAGTTTCTTTAAAGCAATTGATTGGTCGGCATTTGCCCGTTTAACCATTTGGGGATTTTTTAAAAAGTTAGTTATTGCGGATAATTTAGATAAACTGGTAAGTCCGGTTTTTGATAATGTTCCCTCATACAATGGTTTAGAACTGTTGATAGCCGGATTTGGTTTTGTAATTCAAGTGTATTGTGATTTTAGCGGTTATAGTGATATTGCAACAGGGGTAGCTAAATTGTTTAATATTAATTTGAGTTTAAATTGGAGGAGGCCGCTTTTCTCTAAGTCATTAATTGAATTCTGGACAAGAAATCATATCAGTATTACAACTTGGTTTAGAGATTATTTGTATATCGGTCTAGGAGGCAATCGAGTTGCTTATAAGCGTTGGCTATTGAATATATTTCTTGTATTTCTTATCAGCGGATTATGGCATGGTTCTAATATCACATTTGCGGTTTGGGGAATCTTACATGCTATATTCTACATATTAGAATTAATGCTTAAGAAAAGACTCCCTGAATTTAATGTCCCTAATATGATTGGCTGGATATACTTAATCTTGTTCCACACTATTTCGCTAATCGCATTTAGAGCAGAGAACATAAATGATTTGTCACATATTTATAATACTGTTTTTAGTTTTAATGTAGATTGGAGCCAATTAATAAATTTAGCTCGTTTGAATGATATTTCATTTTACATCATAATTATTTTTGTAACTGCAATTTTATTTTTAAAAGAAGGTCAGGAAGAATTTCAATTGGTTTCCAACAATAATAAATCTTATACATTCTTACGAGATATTTTCTACCTATTGATAATTGTTTTGATTTTCACCTTGGGCGACTTTAATGCAAACACTTTTATATATTTTCAATTTTAGTGATTAAGAAGGCTATCACATATATTATTCTAGTAACTATTTTACTTTTTGGAACTCGAAAATTAATCTACATTGGCATATTAAAAAACGATAATGGGTACTATTCAAAATATAAGCATGCTTTTTTCGAAACGGAATACCATGAAGTTTTGTTTTTAGGTTCATCCAGAACAGCAATGCATTTTGACACTGAAATTTTTGATTCTATTACCAATTTCAATTCATTCAATTTAAGCTTATCCGGTGCAGGACCAATGGTTTGCCATGCTGCATTAAAAGCCTATCTGAGCGTGCACAAATCTCCGAGATATCTTTTATACGATCCGGATTTTCACGAATTAATTCATGAGAACAAACAAATCATGGATTTTAATAATTATTTTCCTTTCCTAACCAATAATGTCCTAAGAACTGAATTTTCGAAAATTGATAATAGGATGAATTATTTCTATTATTTACCTTTTTATTCTTTACCATATACTACTTTTAAAAATATCAGCTCTTCTGTTCATGGTTGGATAGGCAGACCGGAGAAAAGTGCCATGCAATTTATCAAAGGCTTTCAAAAAGTTGATGATAAACCTAAATTGAATTTTATACCAACAAAACAAGTAGAAGGTGTACTTACCGTTAATAATTTAACTTATATTGATTCTATCATTAA
>JBFWYJ010000329.1:0-4126 GCA_050186555.1 Bacteroidia bacterium | reverse complement strand
TTAGTTAAATGAATTGATAAAAAAGGAAAATGGAAAGGGTTGATATTTTAGCTATTGGCGTTCATCCGGATGATGTAGAGTTAGGTTGCAGCGGAACCATTGCTAAGCACGTTGCTTTAGGTCACAAAGTGGGGATTCTTGATTTAACTCTGGGGGAATTAGGAACAAGAGGAAGTAAGGAAATTAGGACAAAGGAAGCTATGACTGCGGCAAAAATATTAAAAGTAAAATTCCGCAAACAACTAAACTTAAAAGATGGTTTTTTTGAAAATGGTTTGAAAGAGAAAATTGAAATAATAAAGGTACTTCGCGCAACCAAACCAGATATTGTTTTATGTAATGCGCCTTTCGACAGACATCCGGATCATGGGAGAGCGGCGCAACTCACAAAGGAAGCTTGTTTTTATTCTGGATTGGTAAAAATTAAAACCAAACTAAAGAATAAAGAGCAAAAGCCATGGCGACCAAAACACGTTTTGCATTATATTCAGGATAATTATATCGACCCGACAATTGTAGTTGACGTTACTGATTTCATGAGAATAAAAGGAGAAGCTATTATGGCTTTTTCCTCTCAGTTTTACGACCCTAAATCTAAAGAACCCGAAACCCCGATTTCAGGTCAGCATTTTTTTGAAGCTGTGGAAGCCAAAATGAGGTTACATGGAAGGTTGATTGGCGTGAGATATGGTGAAGGTTTTGTAGCATCTAATCCATTAAAGATTGATGATTTAACAGAACTGGTTTAAGCAAAGTATTTCTTATTTATTCTATAACCTTTTCCTTTTTGAGACTGAATAATGTTTTTACCTAAGAGTTTTCTTATGTTGTATATGTGAACATCGATTACTCTTTTCTCTGCAATCTTCTCATTATTCCAAATCTCAGATGCCAGTTCTTGTTTTGAGAAAAATTTATTTGGTTCGCTACGAAGTAATGTTAATAGCAAAAATTCTTTCTTTGGTAATTCATATGTTTGATTGCCATTTTCAATCACAAATCCTTCTCTATTGATTTTAATACCACTTTTCTGATTTTTAGTATTCATTTTTATTATCCTTCTTCTCAAAAGTGATTTAATTATCAACTCTATGATATTTGGATTTTTAATTTTAGTAGTAAATACATCTACACCGTTGTTTAATGCCAGTTCTACAAGGAAATCATCGTCCTTATCAGAATACAGAACAAAATAAGGCAAAGTATTCCCTCCGATTCTATTAATGCTTTCTGTGATTAAAGCAATGCCGTCCATCGGACTTACATCTAAATCAGTCAATATAACATCGAATGTGTTATTATTTAATTGCTCAAAATAATCTGATTCCGATTTTGCAACAACAACGTTTGCAAATTTTGCGATTAAATGGTCTATCGTCTTATAAATAGAAGAAAGGTTGTCAGAGTAAATAAGAATATTTTGGTTTGTAGAATCCAATCCGTTGTTACAAACCTCTAATTTCCTCTTACTGAATTAATTCAACGATAGCAAAACGTTAAGTGAATATTAAACTTTAAAGCGAACTTGATTGACGGTTTTTAAACTTGTGGTAACTAAGACTTAACAATGTTAAGCTTTCATTTCCACTAAGACAAAGCTTGTGCAGTTTTTTGTTTTTTAGTTCAGTTAATTCATTTTGACGGTATTTGCCTAGCTTATTAAGCCATTTAAATGATTTTTTAAAGGCTTTTGAATTAATCATCTTAGCTTCTTTAGGATTTTCTTCTTTAAAGTTTAGAATGAATTCAATTCTGTTAATAGTTCCGGTTATGCCTTTGTTTTTATTGTCTTTTGAGATAGAATTATAAACTGAAACTGTGTAATAATTAATCCTTGTTTTAATAAGTTTTAATAGGACAGGGTAATCTTTTTTATTAAGTAATTCCTTGAATCTATCTGAATAGTTATGTTTTTGACTTTTAGCCATAAAAAAAGCGCTCACTAAGATAAGTGAGCGCTTTCAAAATTTGAGATAAAATCTTAGTGAGTAACGATTAATTTAACAGTTTCTTTACTTTTACCTGCATTTACTGTTACAAAGTAAATTCCAGATTCAAGATTTTCTGTATTAATGTCAATATAGTTATGTCCGTAAGACAAAGAACCATTTGAAATAGGACTTAATACAACTTTACCTGTAATGTCAATAACATTAACAGAAAGGTTTAACGACTCATTAGTTTTTGAGTTGATAAATAACTTAGTGTTTGCATTAGATGGATTTGGATACAATGTCATTGTAACAAATAAATCAGATGTGTTTTTTACCAGGTTAGTGAATCCACCTGAGAATACAGTATTAGTGAACGCTGCACCTGTCGAAGCAGTTGAGGCAGAAGCTAAGCGGTAATCAGGTTTTACATTTAATGCTGTAAAAGGACTAACCCAATTAACTTGTGCAATTGTAGTTGTAGTATCATTTCCTTCAGCACCAAAGAAAGTACCATAGAAACTCATTGCCGCTGTAATACATCTTGCATTAGCCGGAATCTCAACTAATGAATTGTTTTGGAAATATGAAGTATCGCCTGTGATGTTATCTTCAGTAGCAGAACCTTCAATAGACAAACCTTTTTCCCATCCTGTAATTAACGAGTTGAATACAGAGATTGCTGAGTTACGACGGATACGGAAAGCTTTTTCAAATTTCTCACCGCCCGGTAAAACAACAGTTCCTGAACCTTTAGCACCAACTGAAGTGATGTTAGAGAATATTGCTCTTGTTAATGGTTGAGCAGGAGAACCTGTTGCATCGTTATCAGACTCGAAACCGTTAGAATCACCCGCAGCATCAGATAGGTTAGGGTCACGGATAATCAAACCAAATTGAATACGACCTCTGTAACCGAAATCAGTATCAAAATCATCATCCAATCCTCTGAATGCGATTAAGTATTTACAATCTACAGTACCTCCGAAAAACTCGAAAGAGTCATCGCCACAAAAAGAAACTTGAACGTGGTGAATTTCAGTAGCTTTTCCAACCGAACCACAAGTCAAACCGTTAATTTCTTTATTTGGTTGTAACGGAATACCGGCAAATTCAATACGAACGTAAGTTAATACCCCAGAATTATCGTTATCATCAGAACCACCAAACTCAGTATCTGTACTCACGGGTAAACCTTCGATGTTAGCAACACCGCCCGGCTGATTGTTAAGCGCTTTACCTAATAATATTACACCACCCCAGTCACCTTCTGCACGGTTACCTACCGGCTGATTTGATGTAAAGATAATTGGCGCTGTCTTAGTTCCCTGCGCCATTAGCTTAGCACCTTTCGTAATAGTTAAACAACCTTCAGCACCTGCTGTTGTATTATCACCTCTGATAATAGTACCAGGTTGAATAGTTAATACTGCATTATTTTTTACAAATACTCTATTAGCTAAAACGATTGTTCCACTCCAAGTTGTATTTGCAGTAATATCTGATGATACTGTTTGAGTTCCTGCCGGATAAACGGTGTTTTCAGGATCAAAATTTGCCCAAGAATCAGTCCAGTCTGTAGCAGGTGTATTATCTGTTACAGGGAATGCACCTCTGTAAGAAGTGTTAGTCCAAAATGCCTGCGCACTCATTAATGCACATGTGAAAAGTGCGGCAGCTGATAAATAAATTTTTTTCATTTTTTCGTTTTTAATTGTTTGATGAGGCAAAATTAGTTGGATTATGTTGCTTCGCCTTTAAGATAGGTTTATTGAATGATTACACTTATGTTACCCCAGTCTTAATAGAAAAAGGTTGTGATTAACACAACCTTAACATTTAGTTTATTTAGTACTTGAATTAAAACTTGTAAGAGACATTCAACGAGATGTTTTGTCCGTAATTTGTTTTCTGCCAAATTCTATCAACATCTTTTTCGTAATTAGGATTTTTGACATTATGATTCTGATAGAAAATCAAATCTTGCGCTAATAAATCTCTGACATTCAATTTTAACTCAAGTTTGTTTTTAAGAAAGCCTTTTGTAATTTGAAAATCTAATACATGTCTTTGTTTTTCCCAAACATCCGGCTCTTGTGTATTCCCAACGATGTATATACGAGGACCAACAACGTTGTAAGATATGCTAAAGCCGTAATTTTTTTCAGGATGTATAAATTGCACCCCCCCATTTA
>JBFWYJ010000328.1:0-4136 GCA_050186555.1 Bacteroidia bacterium | reverse complement strand
AGTTGGCAGAGATATTACAATAATTGAATTGCATCATAGATATAATCCAATACTTTAAAGTTAAAGAAACAGCAAGATTTGTTGTTTCTTTTTTATTTATTCTCCAAACCAATTTAAGTAAGGCTCTGGCATCGTATTTTCAGCAAGAGGTTAATTACAAAATTGATGTGAAATTAAATGACTCTTTGCACTATTTAACCGGTTTTGAAAACATTCAATACATCAACAAATCATCTACTTCGTTAGATTATATTTATATACATCTCTGGCCAAACGCCTATAAGAATCATGAAACGGCATTAGCAAAACAATTACTGAAATTAAAACGTACAGAATTTTATTATTCAGAGGAAAAGGATAGAGGGTACATAGATAGTTTAGATTTTAAAGTAAACGGAAAAAAAGCCAAGTTAGAAATTGATAAGGTTCATATTGATATTGCAAAATTAATTCTGGATGAACCTCTGCGCTCATTAGATACTATAAACATTACCACACCTTTTTATGTTAAGATTCCAAGTGCCAGTTTTTCTAGGATGGGTCATACAGACCAGGCTTACTATATTACACAATGGTATCCAAAGCCGGCAGTATACGATAAATCAGGATGGCATCCAATGCCATATTTAGACCAAGGAGAATTTTATAGTGAGTTTGGTTCGTTTGATGTTAGTATTACATTGCCCAAGAATTATATTGTGGCCTCAACCGGTGAACTCGTAGATTCGCCGGAAGAGGAAGATTTTATTAATGCTAACATTTCCAGAACTATTGCTAGAATAGATAATCCGGATAATTTCAGGTTTAAAAAGAATTTAGTTTCTAGTGAAGAATTGAAAACGGTTAGGTATAAACAAGCAAGAATTCATGATTTTGCGTGGTTCGCGGATAAACGATTTAATATTTTGCATGACCAAATTAGTTTACCAAACACCGGCAAGGAAGTTGATACTTGGACTTTCTTTACAGATGAAAATTTTGAACTTTGGAAGGATGCTATAGACTATGTAAATGAATCAACCTTGTTTTATTCTTACATGGTTGGAGACTATCCATACAATCAGGTGTCTGCGGTTGATGGTGTTTTGATGGCCGGAGGAGGAATGGAGTATCCAAATATCACTGTCATCGGACAAGCAAGTTCTAAAATAGAGTTAGAAACAACAATTGCGCATGAAGTAGGACATAATTGGTTTTATGGAATTCTTGGTAATAACGAGCGTGATTTTCCTTTTCTTGATGAAGGGATGAATTCATTTTATGAAATGAGTTATATCAGAGCAAAATACCCGCAAAAAAAGCTCACTTCATTTATCGGTTTAGATTCCACATTTAAAGTGTTGGGGCTAAATAAATACCCTTATTGGAAGATGCACGAAGTAAGTTATTTAATTGGCGCTAGTTATAATATCGATCAGCCCATTAATTTAGTCTCAGAAAAATTTACTGAATTTAATTACGGTTCAGTTGTATATAGCAAGAGTGCTCTTATTATGGAGTACTTAAGAAGTTATTTGGGTGAGATATCTTATAATAAAGCAATTAAGTTTTATTATGAAAATTTCAAGTTTAAACATCCCTCCATAGACGACTTTTTATATGCCATGCAATACTTTAGCGGTGAAAAACTGGATTGGCTGAAGAAAGTGCTACTTGATTCAAATGAAAAATTTGATTTTAAAGCAAAGAAGGTTAAAAGAAATGATGATGGCAGTTGGAAGGTAAAGTACAAGAACAAGTATGGTAGTGCAATTCCGATTTCTTTAGTCGGAGTTAAATCAAATTCTATCGTTGGTATTACTTGGTTTAATGATACTGATTCATCTAATTCTATGTTCTTCCCACCAAGTGATGTAGATTATTTTGTCATAGACGGATATAAATCCTTACCTGAATTAAACCGAAAGAATAACAATATCAGAACAAGAGGAATATTCAGAAAGCGCGATCCATTGCAGTTGAAGTTTATCACAAGTTTACCGGACCCTTCTAGAACTCAGGTATATTGGTTGCCTTCATTAGGATATAATTTATACAATGGTTTGATGGCAGGTTTAATTCTTCACAACCATGGCTTGTTAGAGAAAAAGTTTGAATATTACTTAGCGCCTATGTATGCTTTTGATAGTAAAACACCAACAGGTATGTTGGGATTCGAATACAATATTCATCCAAGGAAAAATTTCACAAAGATTGTTTTAGGATTTGATGGTAAGACTTTCGCTTCAGGAAAAACCAATCCACTCAATGCTAACTCTGAAATACTCAATTACTACAAGGCAAGTCCAAATATCCAATTGCATTGGGTGCCAAAAGACAGGACAGTAAACATACAATATTTTGCTTCTATGACCGCCAATTTTTTCAGAGAGGACAAGGTTTATTATCAAACAAGTGAAACAGGAACCAGTTCTGAAATTAAAGTTAAGGATTCTTACAGAAGTTTTTATGAAGCTAATTTTGGTGTTAACAATAACAGAATTATTCATCCGTTTAAGTTTAAGACATTCTCACATTTCAATGAGAACTTTATGAAAGTTGCATTAGAATTAAATCAGGAAATTACTGTGACAAAAAAATATAGAATTGACATAAGATTTTTTGCAGGACATTTTCTATTTAGAAATGAGAATCAATCAGGATTGTATCAATTCCGTATGTCGGGCTGGAATGGCAGAAATGACTATGCTTACGAAGGTGCTTTTATTGGAAGATCTGAATACAAAGGATTTAGCTCCTATCAATTTTTAGAAAACGATGGCGCATTTAAAATTCAAACACCTCTTGGTTATAGCAATACATATCTTTCCTCCGTTTCGGCAAAACTGCCTCTCTTTAATAACTCACCTCTAAAGGTTTATGTTGAAGCAGGCATCGCAGATGATAGTGCGTTAAATAAAAATTTATTTCTTTGGGATGCGGGCTTAAATTTTTCTATTCGAAAAGGCTTCGCAGAAGTGTATCTGCCATTGGTTTATAGCAAAGAAATAGATGATAATTTGAAATTAAATCAGGTTAAATTCTGGGAAACAATTAGATTTACATTTAATATTCATTCCGTTGAAATTAAAAGAATTCTCATGGATAGCTTTTTTTAGTATTGGAAAATTCTAAAATATATTTTGCTTCAGATTTTCATTTAGGTGTTCCTAGTTATGAAGAGAGTCGCTTGAGAGAGAAAAGAATTTGCGACTGGTTGGATTCAATAAAAAATGATGCTAAAGAAATATTTTTGGTAGGCGATATTTTTGATTTTTGGTTTGAGCACAAATACACTATTCCAAAATATCATACTAGGTTCATTGGTAAGATTGCAGAACTCACTGACTCTGGGATAAAAGTTCATTTTTTTATTGGAAATCATGATATGTGGATGTTCGACTACTTCGAAAAAGAATTAGGAGTTACCATTTATCAAAACCCAATTATCAGAGAATTTAATGGTAAGAAATTTTTTATTGGTCATGGTGACGGATTAGGCCCGGGAGATAATAAATACAAATTCATAAAAAGCCTATTCAGAAATAAATTTTGTCAATGGATGTTTGCTAGATTACATCCTAATCTTTCATTTGGGATAGCAAATTTTTTTAGCAAAAGGAGTAGATTAGCAACGGGACAATCCGATGAAGTATTTAAAGGAGAAGATGAAGAGTGGTTGATTCAGTTTTGTAAAGACTATTTGAAGAACGATAAAATTGATTTCTTCATTTTTGGCCACAGACATCTTTGCTTAGATATAGACCTTGGAAATAATTCCAGATACATCAATTTAGGGCATTGGATGAAGTCAGGACAATATGCATTTTTTGATAATAATATACTGAAAATCATTAAGTTATAGTTGTTTATTTAAATTACCTGAAACCATTTCAACATTTTTCCGTTAGTATCTCTAATTTACCAAGTAATAGATAATTAACAATTTGTTAATAACTTTAATAATCTCTAACTTTACGGCCTAGTGAATTGACCGTATTAGTTAGTAAAGAAATGAAAAGGTAAACGTTTTTTAACTAAATTTAAAAATTCAAAGATGCCTTTTTTAGAAAGTTTAAATTAATAAATGTCAATTATTTATACGTTACTATTTATATGAAAAAACGTTTTTACTCTCTTGTTGTTATTTTTAGTTT
>JBFWYJ010000327.1:0-4150 GCA_050186555.1 Bacteroidia bacterium | reverse complement strand
AAGCTCTTCTTTTGTAAATTCTTTACCGGTAGAATATTCAAATAGTTCTGTTAACTTTCCCAATACTTCATCCTTTGATTTATAATCAGGATGTAACTTTTTTTGCTTCTCAAGCTCAGTAGAAAGTTTTTTCAGAAAATCACGGTGAAGTTTGTTGATGCTTTCAATTGAAATTACGGGATGTTTTTTAAACTGATTAATTTGAGATTCTATGTTTTTCTCATAATTCGATTCAAATATCTTATATAAATTATCATAAGATTGTCCAATGCTTTCAATTACACCAATCCTATTTGTATGAAATTCTAATGCAGCTTGGTGTGGTAAAAACAATTTTTGATGGATTGTGTTAAGTGCTGACAAAAAGTCTTTTCGAGTGTTTTCTGAATACCTATAAAGGTTTAATAAAGTGTTAGCATCAAATGCAAATGTTCCTTTTGACCAAGCATTAGAAATCTCCTTTTCTGTTGGTGTATAGAATCCTATAAATTCTTTCTTCATATTTAATTTGGGTTTTACGCCTAACGGTTCTTGGGGCTAACGCCGTTGGGGCATTATTACCTTTCCGGTTATAGTTCCTTTTCCGTTTATTAAATATACAAATAGGAATCAGTGAGGGCAAATTTTCTTCGCGCCTGCCCGCCGCAGTGAAACGAAGGAGGGAAGCGGCAAAGTTCGACCCGAACTGGTGCGCTTCCTGCCCGGCCGGGCAGGCGGGCGCCCAATGGCGTTATGGCCCCGTGTTATAGGCTGTGCTTTTTTATTTTAATATTCCATGTATTTTATGGCCCAATATTTCTCCTCCGTTTATATACACAGCTGTTGCCCCAGCAATTAAAAAAATAGACAAGGGTAATAACGGAACAATTATATAAAGAATAGTTTTATTTATTTTCTTGTCTTTAAATTTCTTTGTCAAAATTTCAATGTAATTTTTCCTGATATAGAAATAATATACTAAACAAACTATAGCGCCAAAAACCAGAAATACGACAGTAATAATTATTGATTTTCCGTATTCAATTTCGTTATAAAAAAGATCCTTACCTAAAATTGACTTTATAGGTATTACAAATGCAAAAGTTAAAAAGAAATAAACTATAGTGATGTAAAGTGTAATATTAAACTTCGCGGGATCGTTTTTTCTTTTATACTCCTCGTAAAGTTTCGCAAAAATAAAATTCATTTTGATTGCTTTTTTTTCCTTTCAGCATTGCCTATAACTAGCTTATATACGTCACAAAACGACGCTTATCCAACACACATGGTGTAGATAGGCGTCATTCTGTTTCATATATCATTACTAAATTTTAAGAAATCGGTGGTGGTGGCGGTACACTGTTAAACACAGCTGCCAGCTCCGGTTGCGTTTCTGCTGCTAACCAATTGGCCATGCCTGCTTTCCAAA
This sequence comes from Bacteroidia bacterium, assembly GCA_050186555.1. Taxonomy (GTDB): domain Bacteria; phylum Bacteroidota; class Bacteroidia; order B-17B0; family Aurantibacillaceae; genus Aurantibacillus. The sequence continues at coordinate 2,742 of JBFWYJ010000327.1, read as the reverse complement.
CCAATGTTTGCTTGGTTAACTGTCCGCTGCTTGCCATGGCTTGTAATTGTTCCAAACCAAATGGTCCGGCTTGCGCGCCATTTACAACCACATGAAATTGCGTTACCGGCGGTGGCGGAGGTACTGCCCCACCCTGCTGGTTCATATTGCCCATCATGTTGCTCATCATATTACCCATTCCAAATCCTACGCCCATGCCTACTCCTGCTCCTGCAACGCCCTGGTTCTTGGCTGCATCTCCAATGGCTTGCGCTGTATTAAACTGCGCCAGCTTCTGCATGTCTAATGCGTTTAATCTTGAGTAATTGAAAATTTCTTTCTTCAACTCATCCGGCATTGAAACGTTTTCTACCAAAAACTTGGTAATGGTTAAACCATACTCTTCAAAATCTGCATTTAGTTTTTGTAATCCCAAAGTGCTTAATTCATCCAAATTGGCTGCAAACTTTTCAATTGGAATATTGCCTTCTCCAACAGCGTCTGTAAACTTGCTTACCGTTAATGTTTTTAACTGGTCGGCAACATCTTCTGTTGTAAAATTAGGATTGGTACCGGCAATCTCTTTTAAAAACTTACCGGCATCTGTAACTCTGAATGCAAAATTTCCAAAAGCTCTTATCTCAATAAATCCAAATCTTGGGTCTGACAAAGTAATCGGATTTTTTGTTCCCCATTTCTGGTCAATAAACTGTTTGGTATTTATGTAATAAACATCAGCCTTAAACGGACTATTGAATCCATACTTCCAACCTTTTAATGTTGTTAGTATTGGCATGTTCTCTGTATTTAAAGTATATCTGCCCGGCTGAAAAACATCTGCGATTTTTCCTTCATTTAAAAACACAGCCACCTGGCTCTCGCGCACTGTTAATTGCGCACCCATTTTGATTTCATTCTGAAATCTTGGAAACTTCCACATAATAACATCACTGGAGGCATCTACCCATTCAATGATGTCAATAAATTCATTCTTTAGTTTATCAAACAATCCCATAGTTTAAAATTTTGTTGCTTAAATATAATAAAAAGTACACAGAAAAGCCAAGACTAATCCTTGAGGCAAATTTGCTTGTAATCACAGTAGGTGCAGGTTCTTTCGTCTTCCGTTTGAGAAAATACGGTTTGTTCACTTAACAATTGATTAACAAATTCCTGCAATCTCTCTTCAAAAGCCTGCATTGCTAATTCGTTCACTTCATAGCCAGCTTCCTTTCCTGAAACAATGCCTTTGGGTTTAAGCGTTTTGGTCTTAAAACTGATGATTCCGGGCTCTAAACGGCTCATCCAATCCGGCTTGTTTTTAGCAACGAGATATAAATAAAAAAACAACTGCAATACTTTGTCTTTCTTTGTATTCTCAAACAAATCCTCAAAACCGCTAAACTCCAATTTATCTTTATCACTTAATGAAGATTTATAATCCAATATGCGGATTTTGTCTCCCATCATATCTATCCTGTCAATCTTTCCAACCAGTTTAATTTCTTTCTCGGGTAATGGCAAAATCACTTCCCACTTACTTTCCAGGTCAATTAGTTTAAATACTTCTTTTTTCTTGATACTTTCTTTTGCTGTAATTGCATCTGCATTGATCATGCGCTCCACATACCGCTTGATGACTTCATACTGCAAATAATTCTTTCCTTTCAAACTGACGCCTTTGCCAAAAGATTTTTGAAAGGCATCGTAAACTGCTTCATCAATGGATGACTTAAGCACATTAAAATCTTCCGGATTCAAATTTTTATCAATTAAAGGACGATACAAAGTTTCCAATGAATCATGCAGAATGGTGCCAAAGGTGCCTGCATCGGCAGATTCTTCTACTGTTTCCTTAGCTTTAATTCCTAGTACATATCGGAAATAAAACTGCAATGAACAATTCTTAAACACATTTACCGCAGAAGCAGATAATCCGCTACCGGTTTCAGGATGATATCGTTTTTCTAATTGCGTAATGCTATTGGTTTCATTCTCAAAAGTAAAATGCTTTTCAGTTAGTTGCGGCGTTTCGGAGACAGCAATAGATTCGTGAATATTTGCTTCCGGTGAATATTCTTTAAGTTCATATTGTAATTGTGTAATGAATCTGCTTTTTTCTCCTTTTCCAAAATCATCGGTTTCGCTGTCGTAAATCAAATGTACTTGTTTGGCTCTTTGCAATAAACGGTAAAAGTGATAAGCGTAGATGGCGTCTTTCTCTTCGTAAAGCGGCAAACCAACATATCGTTTTAAATCATTTGGCAAAAAGGAATTATTGCTTCTTCCGGCAGGCAGCACTCCCTCGTTAACACCAACCATGATGATGTTTTCAAAATCCAGCGTTCTGGTTTCTAATACACCCAAAATTTGCAAACCCAGCAAAGGCTCACCCACAAAAGGAACGGAAGCTTGCGCTACAGTTTGGTAAAACAATTGACGCAAAGATTTAAAAGTATCAAAATGAGAATAGCTCTGCACTGTTTCCGACATTCTGTTGAGTGATTCCAGAATCACACTCAGGTATTCCAGTTCTAAAACACTTATTTGGTGTAAGTCTTTTTCCGTTTTTTTATTGATGAGATTAACAACAAGTGCTTTGATGTTTTCTAATCCGCTTAAAGCATTTTTAGCAGGCAGCACCAAGTTGGCAGCCAAACCGGGATTGTCTTTAAGTCCGTTGTAAATAAAAGCATCAGATACAAAAGATATATTGTGCTTATAAATTTCACTGAGCAGTTCATCCACCCTTTCATAAAAAAC
>JBFWYJ010000326.1:0-4152 GCA_050186555.1 Bacteroidia bacterium | reverse complement strand
AGAACAGCACTCCAATAAAAAGCATCATCAACCAAGCCTCTTCGCATAGATTTGATCAATGCTGATTCGTAGACACGCCATTTTTCCGGGTCCAATTTTTCGTAACCTTCCATATTAAATCCTTTACCTTGAAGGATTTAATATATCCAAGTTACAGGTCTATGTCAATACAGACCTTAAGACCAATTTTATTTTTTTCTATCTAATTGTCAAAGAACAATTTTTGGTTTATGCCAAGGAAAACAAAATACTTTTGTTACCCGTAAAGTGCAACCAGAGGGATTTGAACCCTCCCCTGATGGTTGGAAGCCATCTATGCTTAAGACCGCTGACACTATGGCTGCTTATTTTTCAATTCATCTGCTATTCGAATGTTATTTTTAATCTCTCATCGGAGAGAAACCTTTTAACAAAAATATTTTTATGATAAGGATAACTTTTTATTGTAATTTTTATATGTTCGTAAGTTTGACGCCAAGGAAATTTTGGATCATCAATATAAAGATCATCTAAATTCAACCCATGTTTTTCACACAAAATCTTAGAAAACTTTTCACAATCTTTTTCTCTTTTCTTATTTAATTCAGCACGGAAAACAGCGTATCTTTTCTTTGGACCCCGTTCCCCATACCTTCTTTTATTTCTTATTTTTGAATAACCTAAGTTAAACATTCAAATTCCTTTTTCATTAAGAGCAAGTGATCGGACTCGAACCGACAACATCAACGTTGGCAACGTTGCACTCTACCATTGAGTTACACATGCTTTTTAATACAATTTTTGTATCCGTAAAAAAAGTCTGACTCAGGCGAAAACCACTTATTCACCTGAGTCAGACTTCCTTTTGATTCATTTAGGACTCAGGCTTTTTTGCTCTGAGTCGTTGTCTCTCTAACAACTCAACAGAGCGATACGTAGGCATCATTACCCTCTGGGCAAATATGATTCATATTCCCTGCGGGTTGCCAGTTTCTTTCGACTTGTTGAATTGCTATGTTAGTCATTTTTTTATTTCTTTCTTTTAATTTATCGTTTTTTCGACCAGTAAGTGATTGTATGTTCTCAACCTATGACAATTCGCACATACCACTTCACACTTTTGAATCTCTTCTTCAATTTTCTTTATAGAATGATTTTTTACAAGAGTTGAGACATTCCCTAGTTTTATTCCTTTAACATGATCAAAATCCATAACACACGAGGGATAACTATTTCCGCAATCCATGCAAGGTACACTCTTGGCTTCCAAAATTATTTTTTTAATATTCTCGTCAATTTCCTTATTTTTTACTTTTGCTCTCTTCACATAATCTTGCTTATTTTGTTCATAGTGCAATCTACCTACTTCTCTTTGACAAGATTTGCAAATTTTATGACGAATATTTTTCGATTTATTACGAAACGAAAATTTTATTTCATTTAATTCTTTATCACACTTTGTGCATATCATGGAGTAAACTAAAATCAAGTATTATCTTTATGAAAGTTTGTGCTTATGAGACACACGAGATACCGCTTCTCCATCCCACGTCAATATTGTATATTTTTATTGTAGTATACTTTTTTCAAATTTCAAGATTTATTTTTTATTTTTTTTCAAATCACCAATTCATTGCTAAATCGAAACTACGGGTAAAACCATCGTGGTTGCCAAGGCCATAAACAGTATATATTTTTTTGCAACTGACGTATGTAGCTCCATGTTGACAAGCAAAAGAAGTAAGGCAAACGCTAGTATCAACAGAAAGAGTTGATCCACAGTCGCATTTCGGTTTTGAGATAAAAAATTTGGTGTAAAGTCTTTTAATCCATTTTAACATATTTTTACTTTTTATCCTATAAATATTTTTATGACACAAATTTCAATGTTTCCTAAATTTGCCAGTAATTTAACCACTGGGTTATCCAATGAGAGTGCATGGCAACATTTAGAGAGCTTAAGTCCTAAGAATTATTTTAATGAATATAAAAACAAGGATGATGTAACATCGTTCATTTATTTTAGTGATTTCAAATTTGATTTTCAAGAGTCAAAGAAAAAGGAGTTAAGACTATCTGGTATTGAAGTAAAAATATTGAGAAAGGGTGATAATGTTAAAGATTATTGGGTTGATTTGGTATTTCCTATCAATGGAGATCAAATCTCGTTAACTAAAAACAATAAAGCGCAAGATAATTTATGGCCTTACATCTACACTGATATTTCTTATGGAGGGTTTAAGGATAAATGGAATAGGAAATGGTCACTAGACGAAATTAACTCTGATGTTTTTGGGATTGTTGTCAGCAGTAAAGCAACCAAGAAAAAAGCAGAAGCGGATATTAAACGTGTAGAAATAACAATTCATTATCATGAATTAAAATTATATTACAACAAAAAAGAACTATGACAATAACAACAAAAAATCCGGCAAGTGCCAGCAGTTTAGCGAATGGAATTTCAGGTGCAAGTGCATGGACAAATCCCACCAACGCTCTTTCGTCTAACAATCTCTATGCTTCTTTTGTAGATACTGATGGAACCGGCTTGATTTCGCAATATCTATATCTCAGCAATTTCTCCATGTCATTACCAACAGATTCTGTCATTGACGGTATTCGAGCGAGTGTAGAGAAAAGAGCAACAGGAATTGTTCAAGATTATTTTGTTAGTTTAGCATATCCTGATGGGGCAAATACAATCATACTTACTCCTGGAAGGGAAATAGGGAGTAATTGGAATACATCTGATTTTACAACAACCTATGGTGACACAAATGATCCGTGGGGAAAAACTTGGACCATTGACGAAATTAATCACACTAACTTTGGTTTAGTAATAGCAGTCGAAACTGGAGATGAAAATGACACAGCGCAAATTGATCATGTTCAAATGACAGTTGTAAGTCATATCCAGAATGATATAACATCCAGCGGTGGCGTAAGAGGTGGCGGGACTGGTGATGTAGAATTTATTTATAATCACGTTGCATCAGGTGGGGTAGAATTAACCTCTACTGGAGAATACTCCATAGACGCTACTGGCGGGGCAGAAGTTGGTGGTTCCGGCATCAACTTCCATTATTTAGTTTCTACTCCCACTGGCGGGGCAGAAGTTGGCGGGCACGCTACTGAATATTTTGACTTTGATACTACTGGCGGGGCAGAAGTTGGCGGGCACGCTACTGAATATTTTGACTTTGATACTACTGGCGGGGCAGAAGTTGGCGGGGCATCAGATTCAATTAAATTCAGTATCAGTGCGGGTTCGGGTGGTTGTGTCGTTGGTGGCGTGTCTGATGAAGAAAAAATAATAACTATTGCGGGTTCGGGTGGTTGTGTCGTTGGTGGGGATAGTTTGACCACTGCAACTTACATTTTAATAGCCGAAAATGATGGAGTGGAAGCGGGCGGAAATAGTAATGTGGGAATTTACTTCTTCCCAAGTGGCGGGATAGAAGTTGGGGGTGAATCGCAAGACCAAATCATTGATGTTGTTGTCGCATCTGGAGGGGTTCAAGTTTCACCTAACGCCCGCTTAGTTATGTACTGGTTGCATAACCCTGTAGAGGATGGCGGTGTTGTTGTAAAAGGATCAGCACGGAAAGAAAAAATTAGAACTCTTCAGTCTAATAAAATTAAAAACTTTGAAAACGCTATTGAATCAACAAACGATTTCAAAGTTAATTTCAATCGTAATCAGCTAATAAATCAGGATTTATCGCCAGAGTCAATAGATTCAGGAGTGAGGTTTTATAAGCAACCGACCTGGAAATTTGTCAATGAAACTCATGAAAGCGATGCTTCTATTCCAGCAATAATTGAAAATAGGCAAAAAGGTTATTTGCCCCCACAAAACCGGGAAGATGCAGTTGCTGATGCCAGTATTGCGTCAGCTTAGTTTATTGAAAATCATTTTAACCCTTGACTCGTCAGTTTCTTTGATTTCAAAATCGCATTGTTTCAAGGTTTGATGAATATTGCTTGATTGCGGAACCCACATTTCTATACCACTTCTTTGGTAATCGACTAATTTTTCTACTGGAGGAATTAAACTTTGAATGTGTTTAATGATAGATGTTTCTACATCTGGAAAATGGGGATTAGCCACAATACGAGAAAGAACATATTTTTCACGTAATTTTTTATAGATGACATATCCCATAATTTGTC
>JBFWYJ010000325.1:0-4161 GCA_050186555.1 Bacteroidia bacterium | reverse complement strand
GCCAGGTGTAAGCCGGTGGCCATGTTGGGTTTTTTCTTACCAAGCCTGAAAACGCTGAATCCGCCTTCACCATATAAGGAATCGCTTCTGCCGCTTTTGCCTCTCTTCCCTTCTTATCTTTAATATTATTTGCCTCGATTAATTTAGCTTGCCCCATGTAATAGTTTGCCTTTCCTAAGCTGTAGTAATCTGTGTTTGATAAAGAACCGGGTTCGTTTTCTTCTTTCATTTCCATAACGGCAACAACCTTAGGATAATTTTTATTTCCATATGCAATCGAAGCCATTTCAGAATACATTTCACCTGCCACAGACTTATCTTTATCAATTGCCTTTTGCAATTCGATATAAGCCAAAGAATCTTGTCCTGTTTTGGTTAACAATATTCCTTTGTATTTATAATCACTTGCTAAGTATTTAAAGTTAGGGCCTGCCATTTTGAAGAAATTATTGATGGCTGCCAAACCCTTTGTGTAAGCTTCTTTATCTTTCTTATCGCCCATCTCCGCATAGCTGTATCCTGCAAGACGTTCAAGGTATAAGTTCTTAAAACTCCCTGTTTTTAATCCTTCGTATTCCGTTACCGCCTCTGCATATTGCTTTCCTTTAAACAAAGCACTCATGTAACGATAACGTGCATAGTCACTATTGTTCAGCTCCAAATATTTTTTCCAGTTTTCAATTGACTTAGAAGGCTGGTTGGCTAAAAAATATAATTCTGCTTTTTCTCTGTATGCCGGAGCAAAAGTCGCATCAATTGCTTCCGCTTCCTTATATTTATCTAGGGCTAATTGGTAGTTTCTGCCTCTTTGATACAATTTACCTTCTCTGATAATTCCTTTAGCAGATTTAGGATCCAAAGTTGTTGCTTGCTTATACATTCTAATTGGTCCGCCACCATCAGATGGATTTTTCTCTAACATAGCATCCCCTAAAATGATATAACCATCAGGATTATTTTTATCTAATTTAATCGCAGTATTAGCAACTGTAATTGCCTCATCCGGATTCTTGTATTCAGTTACCAAATAAGCTTCGGCAATTTTTCTAAAAACCTCAGCATTTTTGTTCTGAGAAATTGATGTGGCTTTAAAAAACTGTGCTTTGGCACCATTCACATCGTTTTTGCTCAAAAGTATTTTTCCTAAACCAACGAAGTTTAGTGGTTCTGTTGGCGCTACTTCTGTTCCTTTCTTGTACATCATTTCTGCAGAATCAACATCTTCGCTGTTAAAGTAGTTCTCCCCGAAATAAAAATAATTCTGTCCGTTGTTGGCATTCTTTGCAATCAACGCCCGAAAATCAGCTGCTGCCGATTCATACCTCTCATTTTCTGTCTTAGTAACTGCATCTTTTAAAGTTTGCGCAGATACTAACCCTGATAATACTGTTGCGATAGCAATAATTCTAGTTCTCATAAGCTAATTTTAATACAATAAACACATATTTTTTATTCAAACTCAATACCAATCTGGTATTTTGGCTCTTTTTTTGCAAATTTTAAGATTTCAAAGATAGTATTATTCCACCTCCATGGGCTCAAACTTTACTTCAATGTTTCTTTCCTGCTGCTTAAATGGTAATAATCCTTGTTTCAAGAACAACAATTGTCCTTTGGGCCCGGCTAAAAATGCCTCAAATCCTTTTGACAAACTAAATTCTTGAGAATTTCGATAATAAATCAGTTTTCTTGTTAATGGATAAGTGCCAAGTTTAAATGTGCTAGGATTTGGCTCTTCGGCCTTTTCACTCGTTCGAGATACTTTAATAAATTTAAACGCATTTTCATAGGACTTAAATATTGGGTCATCTCTGTCCGCAATTAACGCATAATCAACAATCCCAATTACATTTTGATGTTCCGCTACATACTTTAATACTTCCAATTCAGCATTTAAGCTGTTAACGTTTGACGAAAATGATTGATTACCACAGACAGAATCTTTCACAAACATTGTGATTCCCGATTGATTCCCCGGCAAAATAAAACGAATAGCAGTTTGATTAGAATCATTGCTTGTCAGATTGGTTCTTAATTGCGTAAGGCTTATGCTGTCAATAACGGAAGCTGAAGAAGTTATTAATGCGATTCCGCTGTACGCTATTGAAGAAAACCTTGGTGTTACGTTTTTACTTTTAAACATTTTAAGTTCATCTTCTGACATTTCTCTTGAAATTATTATTCCACTGCAACTGTCTTGATACAATGCCTGTATCGCTTCCATGTCATTGCTGCCTACAACTTGTATGTTAGCCCTTGGATACTGGCTTTCAAAAGTGAGCGCTTGATTTCCGACATGCAGAATTAAACCTTCTTCACAAAACACTTTTAGTTGTCCGGATGTAGGCGAATTATCTTTGTAATCATCGCGATAATAATCTCCACATGAGAAAAAAGTAAGGCCAATTAAATATAAAACGAGTTTCTTCATCTATTTTTTTAATGCCTGACGCAATCTGAAACCTCTGTAAACACTATATAACCCAAGTGTTACGACAAAAATTGAGCGTTTTGTTCCGTTAAGTCTATCGCTCATTACATCTGTAAAAGCAAAAGCAATTGCACCGCACGTAACCAACATAATTACAATAGCACTAAACCATATGGTGACTTGTTTATTCATTTCATTTATTTATAAAAAAAGCCATAACAAATGTCATGGCTTTGTATTTGGTAATGCTTCAATTATTGAATCTTAAAGTTAATCGGTAAGTTGAAATAACACTTCACTGATTTACCTGTCATCTTTGCCGGCTTCCATTTAGGCATTGACTTTACTACACGGATGGCTTCTTTATCGCAATCCGGACAGCCCGGTACTCCTTTTAAAATTTCAACGTTACTAATAGTTCCTGTTTCATTTACAACGAACTTAAGGAAACATCTTCCACTCAATCCCGCTTCTCTTGCCATTGGTGGGTATTGAAGTGTTTTTTGAATATACTTTCCTAATTCAGCTATTCCACCCGGGAATTCTGCTTGCTCCTCAACAATTGTAAAGATCTCAGGAGCCGCCGGTTCTGCAGGACCGGTCTCCTCTGTTGGAGGCGCAACAATATCCTTATCCCCTTCCTGATCCTTTTCACCCACGTTCACATCCTTCACATCTTCCTGTAATTTCTGAGGCTCTTCTTCAACAGCATCGTCTTTAATTACCGGAGGTGTAAACTTTACCATCTCAACCATTGGTGGTGGTGGTGGCGGTGGTGGTGGTGGTGGTTGCTCTTCTTGCGGAGGAGGAGGCGTTAAGTCAATAACTACATTTGTCATGTCAATTGGCTTCTCAACCTCTTCGGGTTTATTGTCAACAAATTTCTTAATTCCAAAAAGCAACAAGGTAAATAATAAAGTTCCGCCAACGATTAAAGTAACACGCTTGTTATACGTCTGTCTTAGTTGGTATGCTCCATAACCTTTGTTCTTGTTTGCGAAAACAAGCTCATTACGTTCTTGTAAAGTTAAATCATTCCATGTTTGCAGCATATTAACCTCCTGTTTTTTCGATTACCATATCTAGCTCCGGCTTAATAATATCAACCACAACATACTTACCTACCATATTGATGTTTAATTCATCCACCAAGTCAATCACGTTTTTATAGGTTGCTTTATCATCCGTCTTGATTAGGAATGTAGGTGCTTCTTTATTAGCCTTAGCCTCCTTTACCATGCGTTTGTAAGTTGTGTCAGCAATTTGCTTATTCTCAAATTTCTCATTCAGCATTTTAATTTGCTCATGAAGCCACTTGTTTTTATCTATCAAATATTTGTGTAGACTTTTGTCTCCTGTTTGGGAATAATCCAATTCTGTCAAGGTGGTTTTTGGTCCTTCCGGTGAATCTTCTTGTCTGAATTCCTTTTCATAATAGAAAATTCTGTCATCCTTAGTTAAGATAAAGGTCACACCATTTTTCACCTTAACCTGCTCTTGCTGTTCCGGATTTTCCGGTGGTACCGGAAAGGTCAATTCCATTGACTTTGGCTTGCTGAAAGTTGACGTTAATACGAAGAACGTCAATAACAGGAAGGCTAAGTCAACCATAGGAGTCATGTCAATCTTCGTTGACTGCTTCTTGGCTCTTTTCTTGCCGCCCTTGTGGCCACTGCCACCGCCGTCTTCTGCAATTTCTGCCATAGTGTTTTTATTTTACTTCACCTGAT
>JBFWYJ010000324.1:0-4178 GCA_050186555.1 Bacteroidia bacterium | reverse complement strand
ATACGACTCCAAAAGACACTAGCAATTTTATTTACCACATTGTACAAAAAGGAGAAACCGCTTACGGTATTACTAAAAAATATAACATTACAACTGATTACTTTTTTAAACTAAATCCGGATGCTAAATCAGGATTAAAAATTGAGCAGTCAGTTAAGGTAGGAGAGAAAATTATTTCAGAACCTATATCTTCCAAAATTTATTCTACAACCATTATTCCAGCTAAAGACACGATTTCTCCTATTAAAATTGATTTACCAAAAAAATCTACTTACAATATTGCCTTGGCTTTACCTTTCAATTTAGCACAAAGCGAAACAATTAATCCAACAGAATTGGCAAAGGCAAACATGAATTTTCCTCAACTAAGTAGCATCGCATTAGATTATTATACCGGATTTAAATATGCCTTAGATTCATTAAAATCTTCAGATTTCAACGTTAATCTTAAATTATACGATTTGAGTGATAACGATTCTTTAAAATTAGAATTGATGATGGCCGAAATGGATAAAAACGAAATGGACTTTATTTTTGGTCCACTTTACGCAAGCTCATTTAAAACCATTTCAGAAAAAGCTAAAGAAAAGTCCATACCTGTTGTTTCACCCATTACACAACAAAACAAATTTCTTTTTGAAAATGTTTTTGCCTCCAAAACCAATCCGTCTAACTACACTTTACTTGAATCATTAGCAAAATACCTGGTAGATTCTTTAGTTAATCAGCAAACAACCGTGGTGCTTTATCTATCAAACCCAAATGACAAAAGAGAGCTTGGATATAATAAAGCCTTTCAATCATATTATTTAAATGAATTAGAAGTAAAAGGTAAGGCAGGAAAAGATTCTTTGAGACATTGCAAAGATTTCAAAACATTTAAAACCATATATAAAAACACAGACAATATGGTTGTCATAAATCTTAGCACAAATCAAGTACTTATTACTGATTTTACTACTCAGTTAGCCATCTTTTCAAATAAGAAAAATGTTACTTTATGTGGTTGGAAAGCGGTTTCTGAAATTGAAAATTTAGATCAAGAATACCTAAATCAACTTAAATACACGTTTCCCAGCGCAACAGATTTTGCAACCGAATCTCAACTGGCTTCTTCCTTAAATTATTATAAATCCAAATTAAATACTTTTCCCAGTGAATACTATTTAATGTCTTGCGACATCAGCTTATATTATCTAAGTAATTTAAAAAGTTACGGCCCTAACTTTATTTTCAGATTAAATGAGCTACCGTATACCGGTAATACACAAAAATTTAAATTTACACGTCCAGACAACGCAACGGGCTTTGATAACATAGGTTCCTATATAATTTGTTACGATCAGTACAAACTCAGGAGAACAGGATGGCACTAAATAAAGAAGAATTATCAGATTGGCTTAAGAGCCTGCAAAAAAACATTTGTAATCAGCTTGAGTCTTTAGAACCGAATACAAAATTTGAAAGTACAGCATGGGAAAGAACTGAAGGCGGTGGAGGAATTTCCAATGTTATTAGAAATGGGAAGGTATTTGAAAAGGGCGGCGTTATGTTTAGTGCCGTTCATGGAAACGCGCCGGAATTCTTGTTAACTGAAAAAGACCATGCAATAATCAGATCGGGGCAATCTAAACCGACTTTCTTTGCAACAGGCGTTTCAATTGTTATTCATCCACTTAATCCATTTGTTCCCATTATTCACATGAATATTCGATATTTTGAAATGAGTAATGGTGTGAAATGGATCGGCGGCGGTATAGATTTAACTCCCCATTACATAAAAGAAGAAGACGCAACATTCTTTCATTCTCGCTTAAAGAATGTTTGTGATAAACACCATCCTTCTTATTATGCAGAATTCAAGAAATGGGCTGACGATTATTTTTACATAAAGCATCGACAAGAAACTAGAGGTATTGGCGGCATATTTTTTGACAGGTTAAATGAATCTAAAGAAATGACATTTGAACAAAATATTGCATTTTGGAAAGATGTAGGAGAAGCGTTTGCCCCTACCTATTTGGAACTGGTTAAAAGAAACATGAATACTGCTTTTAATGAGTCACATAAAGAATGGCAGTTAATCAGGAGAGGCAGATATGTTGAATTTAACTTGGTCTATGATAAAGGCACCAAATTTGGCTTAGAAACGAACGGTAGAATAGAATCCATTTTGATGAGTTTGCCAAAATATGCTTCCTGGGAATATGATTACCAGGTGAATCCAAACTCAATTGAAGCTAAAACCTTGTCGCTTTTGAAAAAAGACATTGATTGGGTCAGTGAAAATCAATAAAATTCAATCGAATTATTAGTACCTTTAAGTATGCTTGACACATTTCGTCAACACATAGAGTCTTCAGGTATAATAAGCAAAAATACACGTTTCGCTGTTGGCGTTTCCGGTGGCGTTGACTCAATTGTGTTATGTGATCTGCTTTTAAAATGTGGGTATAAATTTGCGGTGGTGCATTGCAATTTTTCTTTACGGGGTAAAGATTCGGAGCAGGATGAAGAATTTGTTCAGTCATTTACAAAATCCAATAAACTTGATTTTTACTCCGAAAAATTTGACACAAAAATATATAGCGAAACTAATGGAATTTCTGTTCAAATGGCCGCGAGAGAATTACGGTATGAGTATTTCAACAGAATTCTTAATGAAAATTCACTTGATTATATACTCACTGCTCATCATTTAAATGATCAAATTGAAACATACTTTATAAATCTAACCAGAGGTTCGGGCTTAAATGGCTTAAAAGGTATTCCGCGCTTGTCAAGAAAAATCTATCGCCCTTTATTGCCTTTTAAGAAAAGTGAAATTTTATATTACGCTTCAATGAATAGCATTTCATTCAGAGAAGACAGTTCTAATAGAGAAGACAAATACTTAAGGAATTATATACGCCATAATATTATTCCAAAATTTATAGAATTAAATCCATCATTTGAAGATACAATGAAACATGAAATGGCCTTATTAAATAGTTATTTCCGTTTCATGAAAAGCTATCTTAAAAAAGAAATTGATGCAATTCTTGTGCAAGAAAATTCTACTTATTTAGTATCAATTAATAAACTAACCAAATCCATTGAACCCGGAATTATTCTTTTTGAAATTTTAAAAGATTTCAATTTTAACTCGTCTCAAATTAATGATATTGTAAATTCTCTTCATTCGATATCAGGCAAACAATTTCTTAGCTCAAGTCATTTATTGGTAAAGGACAGAGATTACTTAATTATTCGTTCGAAAGATTCAATACCCTTAGTGAACGAAATTATAGAAATTAGTTGTCCTGGTGAAATAGATAGTCCTGTTAAACTAAGCATAAATGAGGTTAATAATCTTGATTTACCTCAAGAAGGTAACAAGATTTTGATTGACTACGAAAAAATTAATTTTCCCCTCAAATTAAAACGTTGGGAATTGGGTGATTCATTTCAACCCTTAGGTATGCAAGGAACAAAAAAACTTAGCGACTTTTTTATTAATTTAAAGCTAAATTCTTTCGAAAAGCATAACACTTGGATATTAACTGATTCAAATGAATCAATTATTTGGGTAATGCCATATAGAATGGATGACAGATACAAAATAACGAATAAAACAAAAAAAGGATTACTAATTGAGTTCAAATGATAACATAATTTTGTTTGAAGAAAAGCAATATATGGGGCAAAACAGGTTCAGTATGCTTATCCGTTCCCTATTAGCCCTATTTTGTTTTGTTGGATATTATTGGAGTGAAAATCCAAAACCAATAGAAATATCTATTTTCAAAATAGGTTCATATCCAATTGAAAATATTACGCTTTCCGGTATGATTTTTTTTATTTCGGGAGTTGTAATATTGTTGATGTCAGTCTTGTTAACTTTTATTTTGCACATTAGGACATTGGTTTATAAAGACCATATCATTTTAGACGGTTTCTGGACTACCAGAAGGGTTAAAATTGACCTTGGCAATGTCATCAGCATCCGGAAAGGAAAATATAAACCAAATCTCTTCCGCAGGGCAGTTTACAATCTTCACAATCGGGGGATTATCAGGTTTTATACCAGTGGCGACTTTTTCATCGAAATAGTTGACGATACCGGATTTACCTATCGAATAGGAACCCACCGTCCAATCGAGCTTTTCAGGATTTTGCAAAAAAATTGATTAAAAACC
>JBFWYJ010000323.1:0-4182 GCA_050186555.1 Bacteroidia bacterium | reverse complement strand
AACGCAAATACTATTGTATATACACTTAATCAAGATAAAGATGGAAATCTGAATGAAAAAGAACCTATTAAAGTTTATTGGGTAAAGTATGCACAAGGTGGAAAAGTTGATCCGTTAACGTACATCCAAAAAAATTATGCTTATGGTGTTCAATCAAAAATGATTGATTCAGAGAAAAAATCATTCTCATTTGAGTTTGTTTCTTATCACAAAAAGCAATTCTATCTTCTGAAATCCGGAGCTGACAATAAATATCATGTGTATGGCTACATCAATAATAAGTTAACCATACTAAATAATATTCTTGTAAAGATTGAAGGTGGAACTTTTTGGGTTCCGAATGTGAAATATGTTGAAGTAAAAGCCTTTGATCCATCTGCTTCAGCAGAAGTTACCGAAATCATCAAGCCTTAACCCATTAAAAATAAAATTATGACCGGACACATCATTAACAATCTTGTAGAGATAAACGACCTATTAAAGGGATTATCTCAGGAGCAGTATAACAGACAACTTGAAATTTTAAGCAATGCCTCTATCGGGCAGCATGTGCGTCATATACTTGAATTTTATCAATGCCTGTTCAAAGGTGAGGAAAGTAAAGAAGTGAATTACGATGCCCGTCAGCGTGATTTAAAATTAGAATCGGATGTTCACTTTGCTTCAAAAACTATTGATGAGATTATTAACGCTTTACTTGATATTAAAGCAGATTTTCCTGTAACATTTGTAGCTGATTATTCAACGGTTCAAGCCCAAAAGCCAACAATGATTCAATCATCGTTTTACCGTGAGCTTGCATATAATCTCGAACACAGCATCCATCATCAAGCTTTAATTAAAGTAGCTATTACAGAGATGCAACTAACATCACTGGTGAAAAATACTTTTGGTTATGCGCCTTCAACTATAAGACATATTAAAATATGTGCACAGTAACATACATACCTACATCAACTGGATTTTATTTCACCTCAAGTAGAGATGAAAGAGCGAGTCGTGATACATTGATTCCTGCTGTTTATGAAAGAGAGGGAATAAAATTGGTGTATCCAAGGGACTTGAAAGCCGGTGGAACCTGGATTGCTTCTTCATTAGAAGGCAGAACTGCTTGTCTATTGAACGGAGCTTTTGTGAATCACGAAAAAAAAGATAATTACTCAAGAAGCAGAGGCTTAATTCTTTTAGAAAGTTTTAGC
This sequence comes from Bacteroidia bacterium, assembly GCA_050186555.1. GTDB lineage: Bacteria > Bacteroidota > Bacteroidia > B-17B0 > Aurantibacillaceae > Aurantibacillus. The sequence goes on along the minus strand of JBFWYJ010000323.1, from coordinate 2,983 downwards.
TATAAGAATGTGGATCAATTCTCAAATGAAGTTGATTTAGAAAATGTAGAACCGTTTACACTTTTATTATTGGATAATAACTCCGGGGAATTAGAATCATTCAAGGAGTTTCGATGGGATGGAGATAAAAAATATCTAAAAGAAATAGAAATGTCCACTTCTCAGATATGGTCATCTGCCACTTTATATAATTCAAACGTACAGCAAAAAAGAAAAGTTTTGTTTAACCAATGGCTTCATAAACATTCAGATTTTGAGGATGCAATGATTTTAGATTTTCATAACAGAAAACACGGATTAGCAAATTCAGAAGACCTGCTTATGAAAGGTGAAGGTGATTTAATGACTTTGAGTATATCACAAATTCATTTTAACCAAGGTGAATCTGTTTTTAATTATCATGACATCATCAATAGCAAATCTTACAATATTAAATTAAAGCAGAAGGAGGTATTTCATGTATAACGGAATTGCAATTGCTTTGGCATGGCCTGAAACGCTTTGTAAACAGGCAGGTGCTTGGTACGACAAGCCTTTAAAATGGTTAGGTATTAATAAATCTAACTATTATAAGGTTGGTCATGCGGCTGTAGTATTAATAGAAAAATCATCAGGTAATTGTCATTATTTTGACTTCGGGAGATATCATGCGCCATATCAACATGGACGTGTAAGGAGTGCTTATACCGACCATGATCTTGAAATGAAAACCGCTGCCAAAGTTGATGAAAATGGTAGATTAATTAATTATAATGAAATACTGTGGGAGTTATACAATAATGAATCCTGTCACGGCAGCGGAAACTTACATTCGGCTTATTGTGAAATAGACTTCGACTCAGCATTTAATAAAGCAAATCTGATGCAAGCGACATCACCAATTCCTTATGGGCCATTTTTACCGGATGGTACAAACTGCTCAAGATTTGTAAATACAGTAATTGTAAGCGGTTCACCAAAATGGTATTATAAATTAGTTTTGAGTTATCCTAAAACGCTAAGCCCAACTCCAATTGGTAATGTGAAAACACTTTCTAAATACGCAGTAATTGGTATTACTTGTACATCGCCTATTCTTAAACCTCAATTTAATACGATAAAATTCTCAAATGAACCAAGCAGAAGTATATCATAAAATTGTGCCTGAACCAAAACAACCGCAACACTTATCCAATGCAAAATGGTTAAGTGGTGAGGGGTGTGGATCATGGTTTACAATTGAAGAAGCGGAAAAAGGATATTTAATAGCAAGGTATAGCCCGGAGGGTAAAGCCGAATGTAGCGGAATCTTTTTACAAGTAACAGGGTGTGAAATAGACTTACATACAGAATTTGAATTTACTTATTTAAGTCATTGTGCAGAAGTGAATATTATCCAACATAACATTAATTTAAAATTTAAACTAATCTCGAAGACCATATGAAAACAATTGCATTAACCACAATATCCTTAGCTATAATACTTTTCGTTTCTGGTTTTAAGTACCGTAATAGTGAAACAAAAACAGAAGAAGGGATTCAGTTTTTTACAGGAACATGGCAACAAGCTATCGATAAAGCCAAAAAAGAAAATAAATACATCTTTCTTGATGCTTATGCGAGTTGGTGTGGGCCATGTAAGATGATGAAGCATAAAACCTTTACCGATAAAGCTGTTGGGGATTTTTACAATAAGCATTTCGTTTGCGTGGCAATTGATATGGAAAAACCCGGAGATGGGCCGGCATTGGCAGATAAATTTTCTGTGGAGGCATATCCAACATTAATCTATTTTCATCCTGACGGAAAGCTTATCGGAAAAGCAATGGGCTTTCGTAAATCAAAAGAGTTTTTAGAAATGGGCGAACAAGTAGTATCAAAAGCAAAATAATATGGAATTGAATAAAATATTCAAATCAGCTTTGTCATACGCTGAATATAGAGAACTGGTAGAAAATTTAGTTGCCGGGGGTAAAACAACAGGAAATAATCAAAGCGATAAATTACTGGAATTTACAAAATTGAACATCCAAAGAATGAACAGGATTGATAAAACAGTTCAGTTGAGTTCTGAAGCAATCGACAAATTAAAGTCGCAATCTCACCCCATGAATATGCTGCTAATTGGCGATGCGTGGTGTGGGGATTGCGCACAAATTATTCCGGTTGTAAACAAGATTGTAGAAAGTTCGGGAGGCAAGTTTGAACTTAAAATTATTTCAAGAGATACCTACCCTGATTTAATAGAAAAGTATCATTCAAATGGGGCTAAAGCGATTCCGAAAGTTTTGATCCTGTGCGGTGAAACTGGCGAACTTTTATCCACATGGGGGCCGAGACCCAAACCTGCACAGGAAATAATGTTGAATTGGAAAAACAATAAAGACACTATCACTTGGGAAGATTTTGAAAAAGAATTACACTTATGGTATGCAAGAGATAAGGGACAAACAATAATTAATGAGTTTATTGGTCTAATGGAAGTATGCGAAAAGAAAACTATTTTACAGCCATAAAGATTTCATTATAATAGGAGTGGTTTTGAACCTGATTAATAGTTGTGCGCAATTATGGAGGTGAAAGGTCTTTAAAGCTGCCGTTAAAAGTATTATTGACCTACTGTGTGCCTTTTAGTGTGTCTCTATATTCATCCTGGAAAGCATCTCGTCTAGATATATTGTTTATTTCCTCAAAGTAGATAACGACACTACATAATAAGGATATTACATATTGTCAATCAAATAATTACAGCTTTAAATCCTTAATCAATCTAATCAAAGTACCCAACCATGGTTCGGATTGAGTCCCCTTGGGGGTACAACTCCAAAAAAAGGTAACTTTTTTTGGAGTTTGTTTATAACGTTTTTCGTGATTTGGTAATTACTACTTTCCTCTTCAAGCTATATTCAACGTTCAATGTTTTTGCAATACAGATTCTGGTTTACCTCCTAACAATAATTGTCTCCTTCCCAAAAGATGCCACCAATTCATTGGCATTTATGGT